>NZNL01000045.1 GCA_002694855.1 Gammaproteobacteria bacterium | reverse complement strand
GCTACGATTGTTTCTATTTCTTCCTGGGCCATTCGCCAGTCGCCTTGCAGGTCCTGGATACCGATGTGCTGATCGTAGGCATAAGCAGGCATTTCCCGATTGGCTACGCGTAGCTGAATCAGGGGCGCCCACGGGCGTACTTGCTCATAGGTCTCAAACTGCATGGGTCCTATACCGCCTTCGCGGTGACAGATTACACAGTTCTCATTGATGATCTTGGCGACTTCACCGTTGTAGGTGATTTCGTGATCCTGGGCTTGAGCGGTCATGCTCAAAGCCAGCGCAGACGCGCTACACAACAACGTAACCAAGCTACGCACTGTATTCATGTTGTTCTCCTTCCAAGTAGAGAATTTCTGGTATTCCACAGGGTTAAAATCTTAAATCTGTGAGCCGTAAATGTCCATTCATAAAGTGGATTTTCCACTTCGGTTTGCAACAAATTGCAACAAACCGTAAGTAGAACAACCCCCGTTTTTCCAGTTTCTTGAGCAAAATTGCCGGGTTTTTGTACAGAATCACCCCGCCGAGCCTCGTCCAGCCATGCCAGGCCGGCCAAAGGAGTAGCTTTGTAGGCTACTGAACACTTACCCGCTGATAGACNTTTGTCCAACAGCATTGATCACCATTCGAGCTGTCAGGGGCCTTATGAACGTNGACCTTGGTCCATATAANGTATTCACCAGGTTCGGAAAAACTCGCGTAAACCTGACCGATGCCAGAGGGACCGGCAATCTCCAGCTCATTCGGGCCAGGCGGCCGGAAAAAGCGAGAGCGCGGATCATCTNCTGCATAGGGNTTCTCCTGNTCCGTTTCGTTGTCAGGATGCATGGTAAATTCGACATCACCAGGACCCTGAANTTTAGTGAAAGAGACACCCATAGCCAGCGCTTCTTCGAAACGAGGGTCTTCAGGNTCTCGCACTGCCGGGTCAGTAGCGTTGATGGTGAGAAGCACTTGTTGGCCGACTCCAACAGGATTACGAGGATAGTCTTCTATGATGGTGATTAAACCGACTGCTGGTGCAGTCTGGGGGCCATCTTCACCAATACCCACCAACGGTTGCAGAGCACCCTGGGGTCGCGGCAGGATGAAATCCAGCTCATAAGCGGAAGCTCCACGACGGCCCGGGACTGTCAATGGGTCACTATCGCCAGTCTTGATGGACCACACCACATCAATATCAGCTTCCGACTCGGGAATAGTTACTGCAAAGGCACCAACGGTTCGCCCTGCAGGGAAGTGTGTGAGTTGTATGCCATCGTACTTAGCAGGCTCGATAAAGTTATTCTCACCCAATGGAATGTCTGTTGCTTCGTCGTTTCGGTTTATGATTCCAAACGAAATGCTGGTGGTTCCATCAAGGTTCGCTACCCAGCCCTCCATTACGGGGATAATGGGGAGTCCTTCGGGGGGGGATAGGCTAAGGAAACGAGCGTTATCGGAGGACTGTGCCTGAACAGTAAAGGCAACCAAAGCCGTTAGTCCGAAAAGAACCGCAGCGAGAAGTTTGTTTTTAATTCGCATTGGGTGATTCTCCAATTGCAGAGGGTTTAAATTGTAGTATTTCCGTTTGGCAAACCAGATTTTCTCTGGGTCTGCGGAAGACTATATTATTAAGTAGTTGGATATTCTCTATTAGTGACGTTAGCATAAACGCCAATCTCGCCCGCGTCTAGTCACCAAGCAAACAGAATTGCGTTCGTAGGTCTTTGTTTTATTACAAATTGTTACAGATTTTTTATCTCAACAAGTTCATGAAAGAAGCCAGCCTATCTTAGCATGTTTGTTTTGAGCGCGGTTTGTGTTGGATCAATAATCTTGGCTCCTAAATCAGGAAATCGATTTCGGGGGTGTTTTTATTTTACGAAGTAGGAATACGTGGCTGAAAGAATCAGAAAATGAACCAGGGTAATGGCAAGCAGATATACTATGGATGGAAGATTGTCGCAGCAATTCTGACGCTGCTCACTTTCACCAGTGGTCTGAGTTTTTACAATCATGCAATTTACCTAAACGCACTGGCTGCTCAGCCAGCGTTCAATGTTAGTACCGCCTCAGCTGCCGTTTCAATTTTCTTTCTGAGCGGCGGAATTGCCGGGTTATGGGTAGCAAAATGGATTCGAGATCACGACCCCAGAATCTGTATCAGTATTGGTGCTTTTATCTGTTTTCTCTCGTTGTGCCTGCTAGCTTATGTGAGCACGATCTGGCAACTCTTCCTAGTATATGCGCTTTTTGGTATCGGGTTTTCTTCGAGCTCCTTAATTCCTGCTACGACCTTGATCACAAGGTGGTTTCACCGCAAAAGAGCGATCGCGCTGGCGACTGCCTCCACTGGCCTATCTTTAGGTGGAGTGATCCTTACCCCTTTATCTGTGTTGCTGGTGGATTCTCTTGGATTCACCGTTGCGACCCCCATACTGGGTGTTGTTTATGTCGTGGGTGTTGTACCAGTAACCTGGATATGGGTNCGCTCCGATCCNGAATCGATGGGATTGAATATCGATGGCAGGATTGACGAACCACGGTTGGAAGCAATTGATGTTTATGACGCAACAACGAAAACGGTGACGTCTAACGCAAAACATGAAGCAAGCCAGCAGAAAGGTATAACTTTCAGGCAGGCTAGGAAGGGTAGGTTTTTCTGGGGCGTTAGTCTTGCCTATATTTTCGTGATGATGGCCCAGGTTGGCGGTATTGCTCATCAATATGGGCTGGCTCGGGAGATTTTGACAGAAGCGCAAACTGCATTGGCAATTGCTATNTTGCCGATTGCCAGCATCGTGGGTAGATTAGTCGGNGGCTGGCTGGTTGATCGGATGTCCATCCGTATGTTTTCCATTGCTATGATGGTTTTACAGGCCCTCTCACTTAGCTTGCTGTCGGGTGGCTTTAATGTCATCACTCTGTGCGGTGGGCTCGCGTTGTTTGGCCTTAGTGTCGGAAATTTATTGATGCTTCAGCCGCTTTTGATATCAGACGCATTTGGCGTAAGTGATTACGCTCGGATTTTTTCAATCAGTAACCTTATGTCTTCATGTGGTACTGCTGCCGGGCCTGCGCTTCTAGGATTCGTATATGCGACTAGCAACGATCTTTATACTATGCCTTATGCTGTTGCTGCGGCGGCTGGAGCGCTTGGCCTGGCATTGTTCTTGTCAGGAGGGAAGATAAAAAAGCAATTGTGACAAGTTGAGTACAGCAATTTGCGTTTGAATCCTAAACTTTGCGTGATACATTTAACCAATTGTGCACTAAATTTTAAGTAAATCTCGCTTTTGGTTTATCGAAATATCAGGTAGTACTGCCAGGAGCCTCAGAGCAGCCTTGTTTCTAAAGTTAAAATGATTTGCCATGAGCCTGCCTGAGTTGGATCCACAGTTTTTTCCTTACTTGCGCGAACCGCCGCGGCTCACCTATACAAATCCTGAAGATCCCTGGGTTACCCGATATTTGACCTCTTCATTGGAAGTACTTCTTGGTCGGAACAAGGTTGAAAAGATCTACTACCGATTAAAAGAAAAAGATTTCAATATTTTTTCCTTCTTTGAAGACGCGTTAAAGGAAGCTGACATACGTGTCGAGTTCGATGACAGCAAGCTGAACGCAGTCCCCAAGGAAGGCCCTTTAATGTTTGTGGCGAATCATCCATTCGGTGTGGTAGATGGCGTTGTGCTTTGTGATCTCGCAGCAAAAACCAGGGGGGACCTGCGCATCATGTTGCATGCTTTGCTATGCCAGGATAGACAACTTGCGCCGTATTTCCTGCCAATCGATTTTGGGGAGACCAAGGAAGCGCTCAAGACCAATATTCGCTCTAAACAATTGGCTCTGGAATCTCTTTCGAAGGATATACCGGTCCTGATATTCCCATCGGGCGGGGTAGCTACAGCGGATAAGCTTGGGTTCGGTCGAGTCCAAGATGCGCCTTGGACAACTTTTGCTGCCAAGATTATCAGGGCTGCAGAGGCGACAGTAGTACCGTTTTATTTTCATGGTACGAATAGTCGCAAGTACCATGTCGCTGCGCATATAGCAGAGCCCCTGCGATCGGCCCTGCTGATTAATGAGGCACTTAACAAGTTTGGTAAGACCGTGCGAGTCGAAATTGGTCAACCTCTTAGTTGGGAGGTGCTAAGAGAGCAGGGCGGAAGAAACCAGCTAACCCGTTATCTCTATGACAAGGTGCAGGAGTTGCAGTCACAGAGTCCTTCTGCTTAGGGGAAGGAGCCCGATACACATAACATTAGTTAGGCAATTTTTCCAAAAGGCTGCTCCAGTATTTAGGTGCTCGAATCACATTGCCGTGCTTGTCAGTCCAAACGTGCTTAGTGAAGCCGGATACAAGGATTGCCCCAGTGTCGGGGTGAATTACTTCGTAAGCAAAAGTCAATTGGCGACTCCTGTTTTCTTCCACCCAGGTGCGTATTTTTACTCGCTCTCCGAAGCTCAGGCTGCCCACCAAACGGACTTTTAGCTCAGTAACGGGTAGCCGGCAGCCATCCGCTTCAATGTGGGCATAATCGCTGCCGATGTCCCGCATGAATTGGCAGCGACCTACTTCAAAGTAGACCAGATAGCTAGCGTGGTGAACTATGCCCATTGCATCAGTTTCTGCGTACCGCACGGGAAACTCAGTCTCCACTACCAGCTGGTTATTATCTTTTGACATATCTCTGNCCCCTTTCCTTTAAAGTCAGCCTCTATTTGTNTACATGNAGTATAACCAGCAGAGCGAAGCGTACTTAGCCGGCGTGAGAAAGAGAATTTTTGATCCGATAGATTGTGCTGGACGTATTAATTCTGATAGGTTAAGTATCTCTTATCGGTCTGAAATACTAGCTTTTTAATTGCCTTAGAACTGTTCAAAGGCTTTTATGAGTGTTCCCAGCGAGTTCATTGNCTTTCTATGCAAATCTTTTNGTCTATCAGCACGGCAGTTTGTATGTTATCGCTGGCGATAAGCCCGGCAGCTGCGCAGCGGCTCACGACGGAAGAGGTCAGAGGGCCGTTGGAAGAANTTCGATCTGAAGTGCTTAATCTTCAGTTTGACTACGGCCGGTTAGACCGTCGTATGCTGGAACCGCTCGAGCAGCTCAGCCAGCAATTAATAGACGTTGGACTCTATGACGAGGCCCATGAAGTTCTCGATCAAGTGATCCAGATCGTTCGGGTCAGTGAAGGCTTGTATTCTCAAAGTCAGTTTCCTTTCATCATAAAACGCATTGAAACTTTCGGGAATCAAGGGGATTGGGTTGAGGCGCGGGAGTTAATGGAGCATGTAACGTGGTTGCTCAATCGAAGAGAGAACACGATAAGTCTGTCATTACTGGATTCCATGTTAAAGCTGGTAGATATCCATCTCTGGGGTGTGGCCAGTGACCTCGTGCCTCTGCAGAGTTACCACTTTCGTCAAGCCGAGCGATTGAATTCAGTAGCAGTGAGGGTGTCCCGGTTTGCATTGGAACCTGANGATAGCCGCTTGCCGGAATTCATCTATAAGCAGGTATTACAGGAATATCTCCAATTTGAGGCTATGCAAGCTGAGGGGAAAACGAGTATTTCATTAAGAAGGTATTCCAACAAGGGCCTTGCGCACACCCGCAGGGATGCTCGTGCTGCGTCATACTTTTCCGGGCTCTACAAGCTAGCCGAATTACATGCTTTGTTTGAAAAACAAGACCAGCCGGATCTCGAGGGAATGGCCATGGCTGAAATATATCTTGGTGATTGGCANGTATTATTTGGTAATTCCGAGGCAGCAGCTCGGTCCTATNCTCGCGCCAATCAGCAGNTTCTGGANGCTGGAATTGANCAGGNNAAAATCAATCAAGCTTTTGCCGAACCAAAGCTCCTGCCGGCACTTAATTTCGTATCCAGCTGGGAACAGGCGCAAGCTACATTGGATANCCCCGAGAATGGCCCGTCTGTTGACGGGGTAGTTTCCAGTTTCAGTTTTCGGCAATGGTCTGCGCAGTTTCCATATTCTATTGCCCCAGTTGGCTATGGCAGAGATGTTACCCCCGAAACTGATAGAGAATATGCCATGTTCTCTTTCAATCTCGAGGGTTTGGAAGAGAGATCACGTTGGTACCGAGGGCGGTTGAAGAAGGATGTTAGCTCACCTAGAGACCTTGAATTACTATCGATAAATTCCAGCCAGCCCGTTAGCCGGATGGAACTGGAGAACTCTATCCAGAATTTAAATTTTAGGCCGAAGCTAGAAGGCGGTGTACCACAATCAGCCAATGCTACCCTGTTCTATCAATTCGCTGGGGAGTGATTGAAACAAAAGACTCTGGCTTAACCTTCCTGCCATACAACAACTTGTCAGATGCTGAATGTCATTCCCTCCAGAGCTCAATTTCATCTGTAGCCATGCTGGATTTTTCCAAATCACCGGGAAGTTGCAGTTTGGTCTTTAACGATGGATCAGATAACAGATCCAACTGCCTCTGAGCGGGTTTTAACCCGGTTAGCACGAAGGACAGGGGTTAATCAAATCCGGCATTGCGCGTGCTGCAATTTCCCTGCACACTTTGTTCTATTCCTAAATTAAGAAGAAACAAGAGAAAATGATGATCAAGTGCAAAATCGTGTTATTCGTAATTATGGGTGTCATTTTGGCGGCATGTTCGCCTGTGGAGCGGGAGGTAACCGAATTCGCCGACCTGATCTTCTTTGGTGACAACATCATCACGATGGATAATTCCAAAGTTACTGCTGTAGCGGTGCGTGGCGATAGGATCGTGGCTACTGGTGACCAGGCGGAAATTATACAATTGCAAGACGATTCCACTCGCCTAGTAGAGTTGGGGGATCGAGCACTGTTGCCGGGATTCATCGATGCTCACGGTCATTTCGGCGCTGTAGCCACTTCCTCTGCGCTACTCGATTTGTCATCGCCGCCAGTCGGCACAGTAGAGACTATTGACGATATCGTAACTGCTATCCAGAATTGGATTGAGAATAACGATGTTCCCGATGGCCAATTGATTTATGGTTTTGGCTATGATGATTCGCTGTTGGCTGAACAACGTCACCCTAACCGCGATGACTTAGATAGAGCCTCAACAAGTCATCCGATCGTCATTCGCCATGTCTCCGGTCATCTTAATGCGGCTAATTCAATGGCCTTGGCACAGAGCAGAATTACCGCGGAAAGCCAGTCCCCCCAGGGCGGTGTTATACGTCGCCGATCAGATTCAGATGAACCGATTGGCGTGATGGAAGAAACAGCAATGGGATTGTTGCCTGGATACGGTGCGCTGATCAGCGAAGAGCAAGGCTGGCAGTTGCGCAGAGATGCCGCTGAAATTTATTCCAGTTATGGTATTACCACTATTCAGGATAGTAACGTTAGCGTTGCCTATGTGAATGCTCTGAAAGCCCGTGCGCGGGAAGAAGCTTTTCCAGTAGATATTGTCGCTTACATCATGGGCAACCCGCTAAGCGATATCGAACTGGGGCAGGTTTCTCAAGACGCTGAATATGTAGGCGGTGTACGCATTGGGGGCGTTAAATTTATCTTGGATGGCTCGCCTCAGGGCCGCACGGCATGGATGTCACAACCTTATAACGAAGGGCCCCCAGGCGTTGACGCCGATTATGTGGCCTACCCCAGTTACGATCCTGAAGCATATCACGCGAGAGTTGATAGTTTGCTGGAGCGGCATGTGCCAGTCCTGGCACATGCCAACGGTGACCAAGCCATTGAGCGGATGATCGATGGCATCGCCGACGCTGTGGAGGGAGAGGCCATTCCTGATCATCGCTCAGTCATCATCCATGCACAGCTTATTAGGGCAGATCAACTCGATCGGGTTAAAGAACTGGGGATTATTCCGTCTTACTATTCGGCGCATCCCTTTTTCTGGGGTGACTGGCACCGACTCAGCTTTGGGGATGAGCGAGCTGGTTTCATTAGCCCAGTAAGGGCAACCATAAATCGGGATATTCCTTTCACTGTTCATAATGATTCACCCATTGTGCCACCGGATATGATGCGTTTGGTTTCCATAACTGTAAACCGGCAAACTCGCAGCGGTTATATCCTTGGGCCAGAACAGCGAGCTACCGTCATGGAAGCGCTTTATGCAATTACCCAAGGCGCCGCCTACCAGTATTTCGAGGAAGACGAGAAGGGAAGTATTACCTCAGGTAAACGTGCGGACTTGGTGATATTGGAAACCAATCCGCTTGCAGTTGACCCAGCGCAATTGGCCGATGTCAAAATAGCAGAAACTTTCGCACGCGGTGTATCTGTTTATCGGGGGGAAACCAATTAACAATAGATGGAGTAAGACATGAAGGTCGCGTTTATAGGATTAGGTGTCATGGGTTACCCGATGGCTGGCCACGTGAAGAATGCGGGTATAGATGTGTGCGTTTACAACCGCACTGAAGCAAAAGCAAGGAAATGGTGTGATGAATATGAGGGAGACATGGCCCCTACGCCAGCAGAAGCTATCCGGGGGTGCGACGTTGTTCTAGTGTGCGTCGGCAATGATAATGATGTCACTGAAGTGATTCTTGGGGATAACGGCTGTCTCGGACCAATGGAAGATGACGCCATACTTATAGATCACACCACGGCTTCTGCCAAGTTGGCACGTCACCTTTATCAGACAGCCAAGGGTCAGGGAAAACATTTTCTCGATGCGCCAGTATCGGGAGGCCAAGCTGGAGCAGAAAATGGTGCTCTCACAGTGATGATAGGTGGTGAACAGGATGTATATGAGGAGGCGAAACCGGTTATCGATACCTACTCTAAGTTCAATAAATTGTTGGGTCCTGCCGGTAATGGGCAGTTAGCCAAGATGTGCAATCAGATCTGTATAGCCGGAGTGGTACAAGGATTGGCGGAAGCGTTGAATTTCGCGATGAAAACGGGTCTCAACGGCGAAGATTTGATTGAAACAATTTCAAAGGGAGCCGCCGGTTCCTGGCAGATGGATAATCGCTACAAGACCATGCTAGCGGATGAATACGAGTTCGGTTTCGCGGTCGACTGGATGCGTAAAGACCTCGGGATTGCCTTGGAAGAGGCCAAAAATCACGGTGTTCAACTGCCTGTAGCGGAACTCGTGGACAGCTTTTATGCCGAAGTGCAGGGGATAGGAGGAAGCCGTTGGGATACCTCTAGTTTGCTGACTCGCTTCACGAGACGTTAATCTTCATGCAGGGTTTGGGTCGCTTCGAATCCGCATTTGGTCTCGTTTCTATTGATTATTACTCCCTAAACCTCTAAGTTACGTTGACGGTGAAATCATACCACGGAGATGAACAATGAAATCTAAATTTCTGCTTATAATCTCAATACTTACGGCTTTCAGTAGTGTCGCTGGAGCTCAAACGGATAGTGATTATGCAGTGCCACGTACTCAATGGGGTCAACCAGACCTTCAGGGAGTATGGAATTTTTCCTCTGATGTGCCTATGCAAAGACCTCAGCGTTACGGTACACAGCAATTTCTGAGTGCAGAGGAGATTGAGGAACGTAGAGCAGCTATCATGGCAGGGCGGCAAGCTGCTGATGAGGCAGCTGCGAGAGTGGCTCTTCCTGCGACGCCTGAGGCGACTGATAATCCAGGGGGTTACAACGACTTTTGGTTTGAGACTGCTGGACTGGGTGATGTGGTGAGGACATCGCACATCGTTTACCCGGAAAATGGTCGTAGTCCTGCCGTTACCGAAGGCGCCAAACGCCAATTTGGCGGCCTAGGCCCGGATATAGCTGGTGATCGACCTGTTCGTTATGTTGTAGGCGGTATCGCGAAGAATGGACCTGAAGATAGGGGCCTATCAGAACGGTGCATCGTTGGATTTAACTCAGGCCCTCCTTTTACCCCCAGCCTTTACAACAACAATTTGCAAATTATTCAAAGCAAAGACACTGCTGTGATCATGACTGAGATGATCCATGATGCACGTATTGTTCCGCTGGTAGATAAATCTTCACTAAGCGACGATATTCGTCTTTGGTCAGGTGATTCTCGGGGTTGGTGGGAAGGTGATACCTTGGTGGTGGAAACCAGGAATTTCAACGGCATGCGTCAGAGTTTTGGTGCCGCNGGTGATAACTATAATGCGATGCTGACAGAGAAGTTCACTCGCGTTGCCTACGACACGGTGGATTATGAATTCACGATTGACGATCCTTCAACCTTCACCGANAAAATTACNGCGATCGTGCCAATGATTAAGATGGCAGGGCAAATATATGAATATGCTTGTCATGAAGGCAACTATGGCATGCTGAACACGTTAAGAGGGGCACGAGTCAGTGAGCGAGAGGGCTTCGATTTGGAAGGAGTTCACTGAAATAAAAAAAGTAACAAAAAACGGCCCGAATGGGCCGTTGTTGTCTGAACTTTGTAACTCTAAAAGTTTGTATATTTAGACCAAGATGTTAATAAAAGGTTATCAATGAAAAATACAGCACACAAAATAGCTTCACTNCTATGTTTGATTTTAATTTCGGGGNCAGCATTCGCTCANCTTGATGAGTTTCCTCGTACCCCAGATGGCAAGCCTGACTTAAGCGGAATCTGGCAGGCCATGACGAATGCTCACTACGATATCGAGCCTCATGCAGCGGCTTATGGTCCCTATCCAAAAGAGTTCGGTGCATTTTCAGCTATACCGGCTGATCTGGGAATTATCGAAGATGGCCGTATACCCTACAACGAGCANAGCTTGCGTCAGCGTGATGCGAACNGGNTAGACGCGATTACCAAGGACCCGCTGGCCGATTGTTATATGCCCGGAGTGCCTCGTNCCAACTATCTGCCTTTTCCATTCCAGATTGTTCAATCTCGGGANGTCATATTGATTGCTTATGAAGTCGCTGAGGCAAATCGGATACTTTATGTTGATCAGCCNGAACTNGAATCTCAGGTGGATGCCTGGATGGGNCACTCCAATGCTCACTGGGATGGAGATACCTTGGTTGTTCGAGTNTCCGGACAGATGCCCGATACGTGGTTTGATCGNGCCGGTAATCANCACAGCTATCAAATGGTGGTGGAAGAGCGTTGGACNNCGGCANGTCCTAACCATATTAACTACACGGCNACTATTACCGATCCCAATACCTTTACCCANCCTTGGACTATCAGCTTCCCACTGTATCGCCATATTCGCGAAGACATGCAGTTGCTGGAATTCAAATGCGCTGAATTCGCCGAAGAATATACTTACGGTGAATGGCGTAAGCCGGGGACTCCGATTGGTAATCCTCAGCAGTAATTAATCAATGCTGATCAAGAAGGCCTGCAACGAAAGACGCGGGCCTTTTTTATTGCGCTATTTCGCATTAGCGAAAGNTCGCTATCTCTTGGAGGGATTTTCTTGAGATGGCCGGCACTTGGNCATTCTTTTCTGGATAACCGGCCACGAGTATCATCAGGGGTTTCTCGGAGGTAGGNCGATCCAAAATTGTATTGAGAAATTTCATTGGGCTNGGCGTATGTGTGAGTGAGGCNAGTCCGGCATTGTGGAGAGCGGCAATTAGTAATCCGGTGGCAATACTCGCAGACTCTGTCACGAAATAATTCTTTAACTTTTTGCCATTTTCATCGANTAGATATTTTTGTGCGAATATCACAATTANNTGGGGCGCNGTTTCCAGGAAGGGCTTGTTCGCATCGGTACCCAGTGGTGCCAAAGCGTCGAGCCAGTCTGTCGGTGCGCGATCGGTATAAAACTCACGTTCTTCCGCTTCCGCTTCATCACGAATCTGTTTTTTTATTACCGGGTCGCTAACTACAACAAAATGCCAAGGCTGTCGGTTAGCGCCACTGGGAGCGCTATTCGCTGTGAGCAGACAACTTTCTATAAGTTCTTTCGGCACCGGTCGATCGGAGAAATCTCTCACAGTCCGTCGAGAAAGCATAAGTTGCTCAAATGCTTCAGCCCGTGACTGCATTTCCGCTTCATCGCGTTTTTGAAACTTAAGCTTTATTGTTTTCACGTACAACCACCTCTTAATAAGTCAGCCTGCTAAGCAGAATCTGCGTGTAAATAGTTATACCCAGCTGTCAGAATATATACAATNCAGATGGGTTGGTAGGAGCGGATTCTTTTTAAATCGGCACATCTATAAAGTGATTGACAAATGTGATTAAAATACGGCTTCGACCGAAGGCGGACAAGGGAAACCTCATGATTCAGGCTTATCGAGGCAATCCCCGCAATTCGCAGGTATGCTATGCAAGGTTAAAGGTGAGGGCTCATGAATGAATAAGANGCAACTCGGTTTACTGTTTTATTTTACGGTAGTGCTTAGCAGTACCGCCCATTCGCAGGGCAGCCTTGGTGAACTGGCAATAGACCAGACCGCGACGGAGACGATTCGAGCGGCGACGACCAATGAAGCCTATTTGACCCGTTGGGTAGATTCACTGCCGGAACACCCTACAATCCCTAGTCCCAGGGATGTCCTTGGATACACTATTGGCACCCCTGGTGAACTTACTCAGGTCGATGAAATTTATCNTTATTTCAACGCGTTGGCTGAAGCCTCGGANCGAGTTGANGTGTTTCAGCTTGGCCAAAGCTTCGAAGGTCGGGACATGCTCGTCGTAGCAATTGCCGATGCTCAGCATCTTCAGAATATCAATACTTACAGTTCCTATCTCGAGGCGTTATCGGACCCACGGTTGACTGATGCGGAACAGGCGGGAGCTATCATCGAGCAAGCATTGCCGATCTTTTGGATGACAGCCGGTCTGCATTCACCGGAACTNGGCCCTCCAGAAATGGTAATGGAACTTGCGTATCGGTTGGCGGTCGAGACGCGAGAACCGTTCACTACGATCCGTCAGAACGTACTCACTTTGATTACTCCGGTGTTTGAAGTGGACGGAAGAACACGCCAGGTGGAGTGGTTTAAACGCAACATAAAAGGACACACNGACTACTTCAATATGCCNCCTCGNAGTGTGCCATTTTGGGGGCANTACACNTANCATGACAATAANCGTGACGGTATATCGATAAGCCAGCCAATAACGGAAAATTACGTCAATGGNGTTTACAAATGGAAACCAACCATAAGNCTGGACCTGCACGAGTCGGTACCTCTGCTTTACGTNGCTGGTGGCACTGGACCCTATAATGAAGGGATTAGCCCTATTACCATCGGGGAATGGCAATTATTGGCAAATTATGAAATTNCAAGNCTNAGTGGTTTGGGCTTNGAGGGAGTCTGGACTTGGGGTTACTACACCGGCTGGTATCCTGGCTATATGTTGTGGGCTACCAACAATCACAACAGCATGGGCAGATTTTATGAAACATTTGGCAATGGCAGCTCCGAAACAATGGAGCGGGATATCAGCAACTCGCGGTTTGCNGGCGCAGATGTAACGAGNCGGCAGTGGTANAGAGCGGCACCGCCCCCTGAAAAACTGACCTGGTCCATGCGNAANAACACNAACTACATGCAAACGGGCGTGATCGCCTCACTGGANATGGTTGCCAGGAACGGCGAAATGTTTCTGTCCAATTATTACCAGAAAGGTTTAGACGCGCTTGAACAAGGGGCTGCCGAGGCTCCTTATGCTTATTTGGTCNCTCAAGAACAAANGGATCCGGACTCAGCTAACTACATGGTGGGAGCTTTGCACCGGCATGCGATTGAAATGCAGCGAGCAACATTGGCTGGTTATTACGGCGATGTCGAGGTCAAACCTGGCGATATACTCGTTAAATTGAATCAGCCCTATGGGCCTTTGGCAAAAACTTTGTTGGAAAACCAAANTTTTCCCAGTGATGTAGAAGTGCCTCCTTACGATGATGTNTCTTGGACGTTTGGGCTNATTTATGGCGTTGATANAAAGCCCATAGATGATGAGTCTGTGCTCNAGCATACTGGTATGCCGTTTAACCGGNGAGACGAGTTTCTTACAGCATCNACACTGCCTGAGGAAAAAGAAGTCTGGATTATTTCCAATAAAGGCCAACGAGAATTTGGGCCGGCAAGGTTTGCAATGGGAGACGTTGAGGTGTTTGTTTCTGAAGACTCTTTTCAGTTAGAAAATGAAGATTATCCGGCCGGAAGTTATCTCATAGACATGCGCAGACTGGACCGGGTTAGCAGNGAACAAGTGGAAAGTGTGCTTGCACAAACTAGATTGATTGTGAACAACGTNGCCGTCATGCCAGAGGTGGCTANCCATGACTTAGATCTACCTCGGGTGGGAGTCTATCAGTCGTGGACTTCAACTCAGAATGCTGGATGGGTGCGTTATAGCCTCGATCAGGCGAAGATACCCTATACCCTCTTTTCGAAGGATCGTGCCAGGGAAGGAGATTTTCTGAGTGACTTCGACGTTATTCTTGTTCCCCATATGAGTGGTGGCACTAGCCTCGGCACTATTATTGGTGGAATTGATCCTAAATGGTCACCGTTGCCGTATACCGCTAGTTCAGAATCTCCAAGCCATGGACAAATACTAAGTTCCGAAGATATAACCGGGGGTATGGGGTTTAAAGGCATGGCTGCTTTTGAGGAATTCGTGCGTGAAGGTGGCACTCTCGTAACTCTCGGGTCGGCAGGTGTTATTGCTACCGATTCTGGAATTCTGCGAGGCATTAACAAGATCAATGCGGGAGGAATGAATACACCTGGCTCCATTATGACTGCCAAGGTTACCGACCATAGCTCACCCTTAGTCTATGGTTACGATGAGTTTACTTATGTATTTCGCGGGAATGCACCGGTATTTTCGTTACCGGATTACGATCGCAGGTACTCCCCTTTACAGTTCGGGGCAAAAGATTTCGATGAAGGTTCAGGGGATGAGAACTCTCCCCCTAAGGGTTCTGGAAACCNAGACGAAGAAGAGCCCCGTCCGAATCCTCCATTAGTACTTTCTGGGGGAATTGTTAGAGGAGCGGACGCCATTGACGGTAAACCCGCTATCGTTAGCAAACCCCTGGATGATGGACATATCGTGCTGTTTAACTGGAANCCGATGCACAGGCACGTCAATCATCATGACCATGCCTTTGTCTATAATGCTTTACTCAATTGGAACGACCTATAGGAACGATGAGGAGATCAATTAGCGCNATTCCTGCTTTTATAAACCGTGGAGTTTCAGCTGATCAATCCTGCTTAATATCCATTACCTTATTGGGATCTCCCCTGAAAATAATGTAACTGATATTGTCAGTTTCTATTTCATGCCAACCGTGGGGCATACCTTTCGGAATGATGGCGATATCACCTGGCTTCACTTTCTGAAGAACGCCTCCATGGATTTCTCCACGCTCCATTGGCCCCAGTAATGAGCTGTTGCTAGTTTGTTTATCCACGAATTCACCACCCGTAACCATTGTCCCCTCTCCAGCGACTATGTAATAGATTTCGTCTAGATCAACATGAGCAATACCTGATTCGGTAACGCGAGGGTCAACCTTGCTTCTCTGAACGACCGAGACTCCCATGTTCTCAGCACCAACATCGATATGTCGCATGACTATGTCGCTAACCGAGCGACCACTGGCAAGGTTATTTAATCCCTGTTCGAGCGTCGACTCCACTTCCTCCTTGGTCATTATTGTAGATCCGCCATTTTCATGATTATCGGCATCCACTTGTAAAATGAATCCGAAAGCCACTAAAATCGTGAGCAACCTATTGATCATATTTTTCTTGCCTCCTGAACAAANTCTGTTATCGGTTTTCTGCTTGGATTTCTGCNGAAATTCGCTGCACATCATCTAGTACCCTTAATAGATTACCACTCCACATCATTTCTATTTCANCCTCAGTGTAACCGCGCCTTACTAGTTCCAAGGTGACGTTTAAAGATTCCGAAGCATCGTTCCAACCCTCGATACCGCCTCCGCCATCGAAATCGGAGCTTATTCCAACGTGTTCTAGGCCAATCAAATCTACCAGATAGTCAATATGGTCGACAAAATCGGAAACGGTAGCGGGCGGAGCCAAAGCCGTCACCTCGGTTCTTACTCTGGGGGCGATACGAGCATTAATGTCGGCCATGAAGGCGTCGTATTCTTGCCGTTCTGCTTCGCTGAGTTGACTAGCAGCAGAAGGGTCAAGGATTTTATAATCCAGCTCNTCAGCAACACTTCTGCGCAATCTTTCACGTCCTTCTTCTATGAATGANCGCCGNGCTTCGCTCACGTAACTGCTAAAAGCAACGGTCTGCACTACCCCTCCNTTTTCTTTCAAAGCCAACAGCATTTGATCGTCTAGGTTGCGGGTATGGTTGGTCAAGGTACGGGCCGNCGAATGAGAAGCAATAACGGGAGCACGACTGANTCCAATTGTTTGCATAATTGAGTCCCGGGACGGGTGAGAAATGTCGATNATAATNCCCAAGCGGTTCATTTCGGCAATTGCCTGGTAACCTATTTCACTCAATCCGCCATGGAGGTAGTCCATGTCGGATTCACCGGTGTTGGAATCAGAGAATTGGCTATGACCGTTATGAGCCAGAGACATGTAACGACCACCCCTTGTATGAAAATCTTCGATTCGGTNCATGTTTAATCCAATCGGGTAGGCATTCTCNATACCAATCATTGCTACTTTTTTGCCCTCGGCCACAATGCGACGAACATCATCCGAGGTATAGGCAATTTCGATCTGGTCGGGCGCTATTTCTTCNGCTAGGCGATGAATAGCATCAAACTTGTCTATAGCNTTGGCATAGGCTGCTTCATAACCTTCCGAATTCAGAGGACCTTGNCCNGTGTAGACAATAAACCAGGCAACGTCTAGTCCACCGGTCTGCATTTTTGGCAGAGTCACTTGGGTATCCAGATCCTGAGTGTAGTTTCGTGTCGCTGTAAAATTCTCTGTGTTTATATCTGCGTGGGTATCGAGGGTNATTACACGGTGATGAATAGTATTAACTCGAGCAATGAGCTGNTCTTCCGTTTCAGCAGCNTCGGACTGGGAAGGTTCAGAGGACNCGGATTGATTAGGTTCGCCGCAGGCGACTAGCAGAAANAGCATCCAGACTGGAGTAACCAGTTTGATAATGACGGATTTGACCATAGGCTTGACTCGATTAGTTTGGTTCTTCATACAAATTGGGTGATATAGTTTAATTAACAAAAGAGATATCGAACAGCCTTCTCTCCTTCGGCAAAACTTAGCACTTCAACGTATTTAATGACAAGGTAAGTGTCAGAATTTTTTCTTTAGGTAATGGATTATGACAACTTGGTCGAAATTANCCAAAGGAGCGGCTGATTTTCCAAAACGGAGGTCTTGAAGTCCCTATATGTGGAGCTCTCGNAGNAAAGCGGCCATTGCTAACAATACCCCCGCTGACATACACTGGTGACTAGTTTTAGCCCAGTAGCGACAGCAGGTTGNTGCAGCCGGGTAACGNGTAAAAAAAGAGTTTCATTTAGAGATTGTATTNATGAGTCGACCAGGAATGCTTAGAGGGTTCGTTTTATTTGTATGTTTGGTGATGGTTTCGCCATCTTATTCAGAAGGAGGGCGGACTCCCTTAAGGGTAAAAAATGGGATAGTAGCAAGCGCCGCACGTTTGGCATCGGAAGTTGGNGTGGAAGCTCTCAAACAGGGCGGCAATGCGGTGGATGCGGCAGTGGCAACAGCTTTTGCNCTGGCTGTTGTATTGCCTGGGGCCGGCAATATTGGTGGTGGAGGGTTCTTGGTTTATCACGGTGAAGATGGCCATGCCACGACCTTCGATTTNCGGGAGAAGGCTCCGCTTGCTGCTACCGAAAGGATGTATCTGGGACCGGACGGTAACGTTGCTAATAATTCCAATCACTTCGGGCCACTGGCAATCGGAGTACCTGGAACTGTAGCGGGTCTCTATAAGGCGCACCAGGATTTGGGTACCCTGCCGTGGCAAGACCTGATTGCTCCGGCTATAACNCTTGCTCGAGAGGGNATTCCAATTACATATTCTCTCCAATCGGGTTTTGCCAGAAATGCTAGGCGGTTTTCCCAATACCCTTCTTCGGTTAGAAAATTTTTNAAAGANGACGGATCACTCTACGAATTGGGTGATACTTGGCACCAACCAGATCTCGCTTACACTTTGGAATTAATTCAAGAAAATGGTCACGACGGTTTTTACCGAGGTGAAAACGCACAACGCCTAGCAGAGTTCATGTCAGCGAACGGCGGGCTGATTACNGAGGAAGATCTTGCCCGATATGAAGCCGTGGAGCGAGAACCGATTCGCAGCACCTATCGNGGNTACGAAATCGTCAGCATGCCACCNCCTAGTTCTGGCGGGATAGCTCTGGCTGAAATGCTNAANATCTTGGAAGGATACGATCTATCAGCGATGGGGCACAACTCTGCCCAATANTTGCACGTGCTAACCGAAGCCATGCGCAGAGCGTATTCGGATCGCGCCCAACACCTAGGAGATCCTGACTTCAATGAAGCCATACCTTTTGANCGGCTAACNGACAAGGCCTATGCTGCTANCCTGAGAGGTACCATCGACATGGGGAAAAAATCNGAAAGTAGNCCATCGGAGTTTGCNCANGCNTACGAGAGTGAAGAAACCACGCATTTTTCCGTAGTAGATCGTGAAGGAAATATGGTAAGCCTGACTTACACGCTGGAGTTTAGTTACGGCTCTGCGATGGTGGTGGAAGGAGGAGGCTATCTGCTTAACAATGAACTGGGNGATTTTAACGCNGTGCCAGGTGTTACTAATGAGCAGGGGCTTATAGGTACCGCTCCCAATTTGGTGGCACCAGAGAAACGCCCACTGTCTAGTATGACTCCGACTATTGTCGCCCAAAATGGTAAGCCATTGTTAGCCGCTGGCAGNCCGGGTGGTAAGACTATTATCAATACCACAATGCAAGTTATTCTCAATGTGATCGATCATGGATTTAATGTAGCCGAGGCGATTGAAGCNGGTCGTATTCATCATCAATGGTTGCCTGACTCNACCAGTGTAGAAACCAATACATTGTCTCCAGATACCATCCGGCTGTATACGGAGCGTGGACATCGAGTGACGGAACGGAATTCACAGGGGGCGGCCATGGGCGTATTTCATGACCGCGGGGCCGGCTTATTCTTGGGAGCGTCCGACTCAAGGCGTGATGATGGGGCCGCTGTCGGTTATTAATTGACTCGAATCTCAAGAGGAGTTCAACAATGATAAAAAGATTGCTGTTGGTGCCGCTGTTTTTATTAGCCAACACGGCGGTGCAAGCGGCTGATGATATTGATACTGTGCGACAGAAATTTATTGGTGAATATGAACTGGTAAGTTATTTCACGTTTCCTTCCGGCGGTGAAAAAAGGGATATGAATTACATTGGACGNCTCAGTTATGATGCTTTTGGAAATATGGTCGGTCTGGGCATGCCGGTAGATTTACCGCGACGTGCTGAAAATTCCAATGAACGTACCGTAGGGGGATTCGCTTACTGGGGAAAAGTTTCCTTTAATGTCGAACAGGGAGTAGTTGTGCACCATGTGGAGGGAAGTCCTATGGTTCCCGGATGGGTAGGTGGCGACAACGTTCGTTACTATGAGTTCGAGGATGGGCTTTTGAAACTATCCCTGAAAGATGCTCAAGGCAGGATTACGGCTACATTGGCCTGGCGGAAGTTGCAGTANCCNTTTCAATATGTTCCCGATCGCGCTAACTCCCGCAGGGCAGNCGTATTCGTGAGGCATTCAGTTAACTAATCTTTCGAACTCGTTCCATGAAACAGGCCTCCCGTGGATGGGAACAATAGTTTCGACATCAAGGCCAAGTCTTTGCACGTGATTGTGAAGGCTCCGATTGGATTGATTGGGCCCTTGNGCAACGGGATTGAGATTGAACGGAGAAGGACCGTCAAATAAATCCGCTTCGATTAGCATCTTTTCTTTAGGCAGATATGCCGCAAGCATNCCTTCAACATGGTTAAGTGGATGCACATAGGAAATTTGCAGGTTGCGCTCTCCATCTGTAAGGACATAGTTTTCGCGTACCACTTCATACTGATAGCCTTCGGCCAACTCTGTGGGTGGCCACAAGCTAACCATGTCAGGATCCAGGGTACGTTGTGAATAGTTCAACACGTCCTTCACGTAAAAGTCGTAGTTCTTCCAGTGTGTAATGATAGTGGCGCCAATGTGCATGTAGGNGCGAAGACCGCCAATGTGGTCATGGTGCTGGTGTGTATTTACGAGGAACCGAATCGGCTTGCCTGGTATGATTTCCGCGATCTGATCAATTACCGATAGGTTGCGTTGCTCGTCCAACGGTGCCTCGACTACTGCTATGTAGTTATCAAACTCTATAACAACACTATTATGGGAACTGCCACCAAACAGGTAGATGCCATCGCCAAGCTCACTAATGAGGACACTCTCGGAAAGATCAGCATCTAAAACGGTTTGAGGTACTGGCAACTCGGTGGGACACACGTTTGCCTGGATGTCGGATTGAGTGCCTCCGAATGCATTGTGGCCGGCATTAATACTCTGAGCCTGATAATTATCATCCCAGCCAGTGTGGTGGTGCCAGACAGTAGGGAAGCGAATTCCGTCCCCTATGTCAATGTAGTCACTGTTCGCAAACTCATGTTCATAATTGGTATCACCTAGCACTGGGTCGGGTACCCAGGTGTGGATTCTTTGTAATAAATTTTGGGAATTGATCGTGGCATCTACACGATATTTACCCATTACTGTGATGGAAACTATTGTTACTTTCTCTGGATTAATGGTTGCGCCGTCTCTTCCCATTTCTCCCAATTCCCAGCGCCAAGTTGCTCTGGGATTAGCTCCTGGAAGCCGGGCTGCTTTCAGGAAACCGTGGGGAGTGAGCCACATGTCTAACTGCCAGCGTTCCGCATCGACAATCTGGGCAGCAATCGGATCACCATTGATACCGTCCTTATGCCATGCATAGCGGCCATTGAGCATAAATTCTTGGTGGGTTTCCCTCTGCATCGGGGTCCCGCCTTGCCAGCCGAGACCGTATTTCCACGAGGCAGGATTGTTGCCGGGTTCCCGTTCAAAAGTTTCCATCATTCTCACATTTTCCCAGTCGATTAAACGAGTGTAGTTGCGCAGCGGTTCCCCTCTAGGCCAGTCAATGTCATATCCGTTCAGGCGTTGTTGACCCACCATGCCGGTATACGCAGTTCCGGAAATCGACACACATTCTAGTTTATCCTCACCAATCGCTTCCGATGCCGCCTGCATTATTGGATAAGGGTCAATAAATCCCGGTTCAAACTCTTGAGCATCTAAGGACCCGGCGATGAGCATTACCGGTATGATCAACAAAATTAGCTTTTTCACGATTTTAATCCGCCTTATTTTTCATCACTACCAACGCTTAGCAGAGTAATGGAGCTCAGACTCCTTTTCAATGATCTAGATAGGTATCAAAAACTTTGAGCAGGCAAGCATTTACAAATTAGTAGCTCGGATATGATATAAAACTTCTTCTGTTTGGATATTTTGTTTTTCTATGGTGAATACTGATAACAGCAAGTTGGTAATGCGCTTAAAGCAGGAAGTGCAGGGCGATATTCTCTTCGATGATTTTAGTCGAGGTCGCTATAGCACCGATGCATCTATATACCAGTTAATGCCGGTCGGTATTGTAATTCCGGCCTCCGAAGATGATGTGCAAATCGCCCTGCAGATAGCGGCCGAAGAGGGAGTACCATTGCTCCCACGGGGTAGTGGAACCTCGCAGAATGGCCAAGCTATCGGCGAAGCTTTATTGATAGATAGCACGAAATACCTCAATCAAGTGATCGAGTTCGACAAGGCTGCAAGAACCATCTGTGTGCAGCCCGGAATAGTGCTGGACCAACTCAATCAATACCTGAAACCTCATGGATTGTTCTACCCGGTTGACGTATCCACAGCCAATCGTGCAACTCTGGGAGGTATGACAGGTAACAATAGTTGTGGAGCCCGTTCCATACGCTACGGCAACATGGTACACAACGTAAGCTCGGTCGAGGCTCTGCTGGCCGATGGAACTCACGCCCACTTTAAATCAGTTAACGGTCCACCTGAAGACAATCTTGCATACCAGCGCTTGGTGCAGAAAATGCTGGAACTAGGGCAAAGAGAAGCGTCTGAGATTCGTTCACGATTTCCGAAATTGCTGAGACGCGTGGGTGGCTACAACATTGATGAGCTGATTAAAGAAGAGCCAAATATGGGGCGCTTGCTGGTTGGCTCTGAGGGAACGTTGGGATTTTTTAAACGCATACATCTGGATTTACAGCCCATTCCACCAGAGAAAGTACTTGGTGTTTGCCACTTCCCCTCTTTTTACGAAGCTATGGATGCTACCCAGCATATTGTCAAGCTCGACCCTGATGCGGTAGAGCTGATAGATCGCACTATGATCGAGCTGGCTCGGGACATTCCTATTTTCGCATCAACGGTAAATAGGTTTGTGAGGGGAGAACCAGAAGCACTGCTTTTGGTCGAATTTGCGGGAGAAAATGGCGACCAGCAATTGCGAAGACTTAGACAACTCGTCGAATTGATGGGGGATCTAGGTTTTCCTGATTCGGTGGTAGAAGCCTCTGATAAAGAGTTCCAGAACGCGATCTGGGAAGTAAGAAAATCTGGGCTGAATATCATGATGTCAATGAAGGGTGACGGTAAACCGGTGTCGTTTATAGAGGACTGTGCGGTGCAACTTGAAGACCTCGCAGAATACACTCGAAGACTTACCGATATTTTTGATAAACATGGNACAACCGGCACATTTTATGCGCATGCTTCGGTNGGGACTCTCCATGTGAGACCAATTTTAAATATGAAAGAAGAGAGTGGTGCTACCAAGATGCGTTCTATAGCCGAGGAATGCATGGAAATGGTACGCGAATACAAGGGCTCNCACTCGGGTGANCATGGAGACGGAATATCTCGCTCGGAGTTTCANGAGCCCATGTTCGGNAAACGCATGGTGGAGAACTTTGAGGAAGTNAAACGTGCCTTTGATCCGACCAACCTTTTTAANCCCGGTAANATCGTCAATCCTCATANGATGGANGATCGGGAAATCATGCGATTTAAGCCTGCTTATTCACCAATAGCGTTGGATACTAGTCTGGATTGGTCCGAGTGGGGCGGATTTCATCGCGCCATCGAGATGTGTAACAACAATGGAGCGTGCCGGAAAGCCTCTGTTGGCACGATGTGTCCTTCTTACCGAGCAACAAAAGATGAACAACATCTGACCAGGGGAAGAGCAAACACTTTGCGGTTGGCGATCACAGGGCAGCTTGGAGATGATGGCTTTACCTCAAATGCCATGTACCAGGCCATGGATCTCTGTGTGAGCTGTAAGGGCTGTAAGCGGGAATGTCCAACTGGGGTCGACATGGCAGCGATGAAGGTAGAGTTTCTCTACCACTACCATCAGAAACATGGTCTGTCTGTTCGGGACCGTCTGTTTGCATATCTACCACGCTATGCCCACAAACTGCGCCGACTTGGATTCCTGTTAAACCTGCGGGATAAGATTCCTGGTATCGCCACGCTTTCGGAATGGTTGTTGGGTCTTAGCCGTGAGCGTCGTCTGCCTCATTGGCGACGCGACCACTTTCTGCCCCATGACGAAGATATCATGGTTTCAGAGGGTGAGCGGGAGGTGGTGTTACTTGTGGATACCTTCAATAGTTGTTTCGATGTGGAAAACGCCAACGCTGCTCGCGAGGTACTTAATGCTGCGGGATACCGCGTGATTTATCCTCAGCCGGTAAAAAAGGGTAGACCGCTTTGCTGCGGCCGTACCTTCCTCAGCAGTGGGTTGTTAGGTGAGGCAAAGCTAGAAGCAAATCGAATGCTGGACGCTTTGATGCCTTACACAGAACGAGGCGTTCCTATAGTAGGACTAGAACCATCTTGTTTGCTAACACTGCGTGATGAGTACAAAGTGTTAATGCCAGGAGATGATACAGATGAACTCGCAAAAAATGTTTTCCTACTAGAAGAATTTCTAGCTACTGAACATGCAACGGGGAGGTTACAGCTGGACCTAAAGCCTATAGTATCTAAGAAAGCGTTACTGCACGGCCATTGTCATCAAAAAGCTTTTAATGTAATGAGCGCTGTACAGAAAGTCCTAGCTCTGATTCCCGAACTTGAAGTAAAAACAATTGATTCCAGTTGCTGTGGTATGGCAGGTTCCTTTGGGTATGAAAAAGAACACTACGATATCTCGATGAAGATGGGATCGTTGTCTTTGTTTCCTGCTGTAAAGGAAGCCGATACCGATGTACTTATTGTTGCTGACGGGACGAGCTGCCGGAGTCAGATTGAACACGGAACGGGAAAACAGGCAATGCATGTTGCTCGGGTATTGCAAATGGCGTTGAACTCTTAATCCATTTTCGTGCACGTTAACTAAACCGTTTAGATCAAACCAGCCGTCCACATCAGGCAAACCACAAAGAATGACACTATGCCACCTACCAAGGTAGCGCCGCCGTAACTGAACACGGCGTCGGGAACGCTGAGTTTCGATAGAGAAGTACATACCCAGAAGTAGCTACTGTTAACGTACTTGATGATGACCGAGCCGCTGGCGCCAGACAGCATGGCAGCTTCCGGTGATAGGCCAAGGCTACCCAGCATGGGAGCAACCAAAGAAGCAGCAGTGATCACACCCACGGTCGTCGAACCGGTAATCATGTTGCCAATGATGCCGATGACAAATGGCAACAGAATCGTGGGCAGTCCATAATCAGTAAACATGGTGGCGATAAAATCCACCGCTGGTGTCCCTCGCAGTATAGCGCTAAGAGATCCACCCAAACCTGTCACTACCAGGATCATTGCTGACGTTTTTAATGCTGATTCAACCCAGGCGTCTTTTGCTTTTTGTTTGTCCTCTTTACTTTTGATATTGCGATAGGCCAGCCAGACGCCGATGCTCAGAGCTACAACGGGCCAGCCCAGGTAAAGAAAAAGCGTTCGAAGAAAATGGCCCTCTTCAAACAAAAGAGATACGACACTTTGGGTGCCTATTAGCACTATTGGGATAACAATAGGTGTATAAGAACTGAGAGTACTAGGTAACCCTTGCGGTCTATCTTCCTCTAAGTCATCAATGCTGACTCCCTCGAACTCATCGCTTGCCATTGTTTTAATCCGTGGTCCGGCGAAATACACGCCCCAGGCCCAGCAAGCGAGCGAACCAAAGAAACAGGCGATGCCTCCGAAAATAATCGTTCTACCAATATCTGCTCCTAATATAGCCGCTGCGGCGAGTGGGCCAGGTGTAGGCGGGACGATCGCGTGGGTTAATTGCAATGCACCTACAAGGCCGGTGGACATTACGGCGATACTGACATTCATAGTTTTAGCGGCGGAATGCACGAGGGGGTTGAGAATTACGTAAGCGACATCAGAGAAGATGGCGATGCCTATAATGAATCCGGTTAATGTCAGGGCAAGCGGCATACGCTTATTCCCAACTAGGTTTACCATAGATTTGGTTATTACTTGAATTGCTCCGGTGTGTTTCAGAGCTTCAGCGATGATCGATCCAAGGACAATAACAACACCGATAGATCCCAGGGTATTCCCAAAACCAGCCTCAAATGCGTCTATGAAATTATTTTGTTGCACGCCCGGAATAATTCCGAACAAAATAATTGGGATTAATAGGGCAGGAAACACATGCCATTTCAATTTCGCAATGAGAAATAAAAGCAGGAAAATAACGACAGCAAATCCAAATAGGGAAATAGCTGCGCTAGTACTTACAGCAGTAGAAGGATCCATAAATTTTCTCGGGTATTAATTGGCGTACACGCTATTGTGCGGCCAGGAATTCCATTGCTGCATCGACACCGCCTTTTTTATGCGGAATGTTGGCCAAGCTGAGACCCATTTCGACGCCGCTTAGCGTACCCGCTAACATTAACTCATTGAAGTCACCAAGGTGGCCGATTCTAAAAACTACACCTTTTAATTTTCCAAGCCCGGTTCCCAGAGACATATTAAAGCGCTCCAGTATTATCTTTCGCAGTGCATCGGCGTCATAACCTTCTGGTACCATTACAGCCGTTAGTGAGTTGCTGTACTCTTCAGGATTCATACAGAGGTTCTCCAACCCCCAACCAGCAACTGCGATACGGGTTGCCTCCGAAAGGCGCGCGTGGCGAGCTATTACATTGTTCATCCCTTCAGCGTGCAACAGGTTTAGCGCTTCGTCGAGGCCATAGAGCAAATTGGTGCCTGGCGTGTAGGGAAAATAGCCACGAGCATTGTCTTCCATCATTGCGTCCCAATGCCAGTACGAGTGTTTTGATTTGGAGTTTTTCGATTTCTCCAAAGCTTTCTCACTAGCGGCATTAAAACTAAGACCAGGTGGAAGCATCAGGCCTTTCTGTGATGCGCTGACAGTGACGTCTACACCCCAGGCATCGTGCTTGAACTCGGAACAGGCAAGGGAAGAAACCGTGTCCACCATAAACAATGCAGGATGCTTCACAGTATCGATCGCCTCCCGTAGTTTTGGGATTCGGCTGGTCACGCCAGTAGATGTTTCATTGTGAACGACGAGCACCGCTTTTATTTCATGTTTGCTGTCTTCTCCCAGTTTTTCCTCCAGTAGACTGGGATCAGCTCCATGACGCCAATCACCTGGTATCCAGAGAACATTTAAGTCTAGTTGCTCCGCTATCTTCTTCCAAAGAGTTGCAAAATGGCCGGTTTCGAATGCAAGGACTTTATCACCGGGCGACAGGACGTTCAGTAATGCACATTCCCACCCACCGGTCCCCGAAGAGGGATAGATAAAGATTTGAGAAGTCGTATTAAATACCGGCTTCAGTTTTTCTAGAATGCCCTTGGTAAGGTCCGGAAAACTCGGTCCGCGATGATCGATAACGGGTTGCGCCATGGCCCGGATTACGCCTTCAGGCACATTGGTGGGGCCAGGAATCTGTAGGAAATGCCTGCCAGGTTTATAGTTTACTGTCATTACTGCTCGTTCTTATCTTAGTTGACAATTTTTTTGCTAGCCATTGGTACAGCTGTTCAGGGCTATTATTGACCAGGATTATAAGTCTTCTTCAGTTCGAATCTTTTTATTACGAGATTCCCTAGTCGGTGATTTTTTCTCCATTTACCCAGGTTTCCAGCACTTGCGTTTGCCATAGTTCACTTTGAGGTGAATTAAAAATATCGCGATCGATAAAAATGAAATCTGCTTTCTTGCCGGGTTCCAATGTTCCTAACAGATTTTCTTGGTGGCCTGCAAAGGCGGCATTGATGGTGAAACTGGCAAAGGCNTCCTCTAGAGTCATGCGCTCCCCTGGCAACCACCCGCCGAGAGGCTCATTGCTTTGATCTTGCCGTGTCACTGACGCGTGCAATCCCCAGAATGGGTTTGGGGATTCAACGGGAAAATCGGAGCCGTTGGCGATTAATGTATCTGCTTCCATGAGTTTGCGCCAGGCATANGCACCTTGGATTCTTACTTCGCCAATTCGGTCCTCGGCCATATTCTTGTCACTGGTGGCATGGGTAGCCTGCATGGAAGGTATAACACCCAACTTAGCGAAGCGAAGAATGTCTTCGTAACGAAGAATCTGAGCGTGCTCGATGCGATGCCGCAAATTTCGAGTGCTAGTTTCGGCGATTAACCGTTCATAATTATCAAGTACTTTCATATTTGCGTGATCGCCAATAGCATGGGTATTTACCTGGAAACCAGCATTCATAGCAACCCGCATTAGAAACTCAAGGCGTTCATCATCGTAGCGAAGCAATCCGCGATTGTCTGAATCGTCTGAATAGTCTTCGATTAACGCCGCTCCGCGGCTGCCTAGAGCTCCATCACCAACTATTTTTACACTGTTGATAGTCAATGTGCCATCATCACTGCGGAAATATCCTTCCCCGAGCCTATCTAGATAAAGTGGATCGGAAGCAGCGAGCATGACGTTGACACGTATGGGGAGGGGGCCTTTTTCGGATAGTATCTTATATGCCGCAATTGTTTGGCTACCGACCCCAGCGTCGTGCACAGATGTGAGCCCATAGGTAGCTAATCTATTCATCGAAGTAGAAAGAGTTAATTGCAGTTCTTCAATCGTAGAAGCAGGAATTTGTGATGCGATGTAGCTCATGGCAGTATCTATGAAAACGCCGGTGGGATTGCCATTNTCATCACGAATTATCTGGCCGCCGGTAGGATCTTCGGAATCCCGGTTAACACCAGCAAGCTCCATGGCCATTGTATTCGCCCACCCTGCGTGACCATCTATTCGACGCAACCAGACTGGCTTATCGCTGACCACCAAATCTAAGCTGGCGGCACTTGGGAATTCGTTACTTTCCCACAGCACCTGATTCCATCCTCGTCCCTGAATCCATTCCAGTTCATCATTATTAGAATAGAAACCAGCAACTCTTTGTGCCGCTTCCATCTCGGATGAACTGCCCCCAAGGTCGACTTGTAACAGGAAGCTCCCGTAGCTAAGGACGTGTCCATGGGCGTCGATCAGACCCGGGATTAACGTTTGTCCTCCGCCATCTATTGTCCTGCCCANCACTTTTGGGAGGTTTTCAGCCCGGGTAAAAGTACGATCAACTCGATCATCGGTGAACTGTAAAGCTGAGAATTGAACCAGTTCCCGATCGCTAGTGAGGGTATAACCATTAATGTTGGTAATAAGGGTGGNGTCGGCGAAAGCTACTGCAGNCAATCCTAAAGCAGCTAGTGCGAAAATGGATTTTTTCATGAGATAAAACTACTAACCCAAGTAGAAAAAGAGCAGAGAGAATATCACAGAATCTGCGACCTGCAGTGGCTTGGTGATCAATTTCAATGATTTTGAAAAGAATGCTGGGTACTCTGACAATCGGAATACAAAGAAGCAAAAAAATAATGCCATCCTAAATTTATACATTGAGAGTTTTCTTTTTAAACTGTGTCCAGATCTCGCCAGTGACGATTACCATTACCCGGCGTTCTAGTTAACTGAATCCAGGCTTCACTAACTAGGATATTAATAACCATACCCAAACCCATCGCCGGTCCGAAAAGGCTTTCCAGACCCAGACCAGTTAATGGAATTATGATTGTTGTCAACACTCGCTGGGTGCCTACACCTAACATCAAGGCGAAGCTACGGATCATAAATTCACGGTGAGCACCGAAGTTCCGAGCTCGAATGTTGCTGTAAGCTTTGTATAAACAAAACAAGATGTACGGTCCGATTAAAGCGTTAATAGCAGACTGAACTAGGCCAAATCCTTGGTGTCCGGTAAAAGGCCAAACGATTCCAATAAAGGCACCGGTAAATGCAGTAATGGCTCCACAAATTAACCAAACTCGACCATTCCAGCGATGGAAACTAATCCAATGCTTACGAACTGCAGGAATAAACTGAAACGGAGCGCAGACTAAAACTATGAAGCCTAAAATCAGATGGCTCCATACTGTAACGAAATGTTGAAAATAACGGATATCGAAGGCATTGAAAACTGCTTCCGGATTAGCGACCTCTTGAGAGAAGGCATTAATCATAAAACCAACTCGATCAAACAAAGAGCTCATCAGAACAAAAATTAACAGAAGTACGGCGAGCCAACCAAAGGCCTCAAATACTTTGCGTGCCTTTTTACGCCAGGGAGAAAAAAACTTCTCTGTTTCTTCTCCTGAAGTCATGTCAGTTGCCAAAATAGCTAACATGTCAATTCCATTTCAAAAGCGAAAAATTGGTTCTAGCGACTACACGAGAAAATTGTAGTGGAGAAATTTTTGTCAGAAGAAAATAAATGCCCGACTACTTTTTATCAGCCGGGCAGTGCAGAAACCTGCTAGTTAGAGTTATTCTCCGTCGCTTGCCTCTACGTAACGGAAGAAACCAAAAAACATTTCTTGCCAGCTTTGTTCCCCCCAGGTGAGTGTTTTGGACGGATCTGGGTTAGACGGATTCATTTCAGTGTTATCGAAAGTTCCTCGGAATACCAATTCTGTTCCTGCCGGCACAAATAGAGGGTCTATAAAATCATAGGTTTTCTGCCAGTTGAATTGATAATTTGGAACATTAAGCAATTCTTCTTCTCGGCCATCAGAATAACGAAGCTTAAAGTTCGCATCACTACCTCGATAGTGCATGTGTGGTCCGAGCATAGTCAGGTAAGAGTCCTTGCGGAACTTTTTAGTAGCTACCATCTCCTTGGTTGAAAATGGAGAAATATTTATATCTAAGTCGGCAGCTGACCCACCCAAAATTGTGCGCTCTGGCTCTTCATCCCACAAGTACAAACCAATCTGGGATGCGTCGATAGCTTCCTTACCAGAGGTGGTGTAGTGCATCTGCAGAAATAATCCACTACCTGCTTTTAGAGGGTAACCGGAATTTTCTGGGTATAGGTTTAATTCGTTACCCGGAGCATAGGCACCGAGTCCAATACCTTGATTCAATATCTCGAATTCATTCATACCATCTGGGCCGAATGAGAAGGCAATGATGTGGTGCAAAACAGTAGGATCACCAGCCTCAAATTCAATCGCCTTAACCCAGATATCTTCCTCGAGTTCGAGAGGTAGCACTATGTGTCGGTAGTCCTGAACGCCAGTTGCAGGAATTTGTTGAGCAGGAATATCGATGACCACATCAGGTGTGCCATTCAGCCATTTTGCAGGCTTGATATTCAGCGCTGCCAAAGGATCGATCCCTGTAGTATTGATGGAACCGCCGTCAATCCAGAGCACAAGCTTCTGAATTTCCCCAGCAGTAATTTGGTTGACACCATGGAAATCGTTAACGTATGCGTTATCTATCTGGCCTGGAGGCATACGTTTGGTGATCAGAGTTTCCCGAATCATTGGGGACCAGCCTTGGACCATCTGGTGATTATTCATAGCAAATGGAGCAATGCCACCTTCCCGGTGGCAGGTTACACACCTATTCTCAAGAATTGGAGCGATATCGTTTGAGTACGATACCGATTCGAGATTAGCGGTTTTAGCTGCAAAATCGAGAGTATCTCCTCTGCTTGCCAGAGCACTTGTTGGCACGTCCTGACCGGCTAACAATGCAGTCAATGCTTCACCTACATAAGAGCCAGCATTTCGCTGAGATCGGGTTCCTTTCGCATAACGTCTGCTTAATGCTCCACGGTAAACCACTTTGCGAGGCTTAGGGTCAATAACGACAACTTCTGCAGCGCGAGAAATTCCTAGTTCTTTTGCTACTAGCTGGGTGTCATCCATCAAAATTCGAAAGCTGATGCCTTCATCTTCTGCCTCTTCGTGCATTACAGCCTTATCAACAATGTCGGTAGAATTGATTACCAGGAACTCAACCGGCTGCTCAACATACTGTTCTGCCATGTTAGCGAGATCAGCAACTGCGCGACGAGCGTCCCTACTATCATTGTCGTAGGCCAATATCACGATTGCATCCTGATTAGCGTGACGACTTAGCTGAAAAAACCGCCCCTCGGCGTCAATCAAGGAAAAATCGCTGATGCTATCAGCTGCATTAGCAGAAATTCCAATCAGTGTAGACAGTAAGGCGGTGATCGTGTACTTCGTTAATCTAACCATGGTGCTCCCGTAAACCCTCAAAAATACTTAAAAGCGCTGATTTATTAGAGATATTTTAGATAATCTATTTTAATAATGCTTCCTGAAAATTAAAAAAATCATGGATTTTAATATTCGGTTAGCTGTTTCCCATGAAATTACCATTAATTCAGAGGCAGGGCTGTGATTTGAGGCTGGGCAGTCTAAAGTATTATAAAAGCGAGGCTAAAGCTTTTAACAAGCTTCTAACCCAACCGGAAAAGTTATTCTGCTTTTGTGTTAAACGGATGATGGAAGCAATTTAATACGCCAAACTTTATTACACTTTCGAGAGTTTGGAGTGAGTATTATAGTCTATGGGTGAATAACTTGATTTCTATAATATTATAGTTACTTCTAAGCCTGAGAATGAAGAGGATCTGAAGATAAAAAAAGATGATATACCGGGGCACTAATTGTGTTCGTTTGGGACTATTTTTTTTACTGACTTTCAGCGGGTTGGTCTTGTCCGGCTATGGAGCGGCTCAGAGTTATAAAATCACCCATTGTTATCAGGGTTGCCCGGAGGGTACTAGTGACTCAAATCATCTGGTAATACGCCCGATTTATACATTGTCCTATAACACAAACCGTAAGTCTGCTGACTGGGTTGCATATAAAGTTTCTGTAGCCTCCATCGGCATTGCGTCTAGCTTGCCTCGACTTCCTCGGATAGATAGCTTTGTACCCGATACGTTGACGGGGAATGATTTTTTGAGAGCTGAAATAGTTGGAATGGTTAGAAGCCAGTATGTACCTATAGTGGATTTTGCTGGAACACCATACTGGAATGAAGTGAATTACCTGACCAATTCTGTTGCGCAAACAAAGGGTCTCGCCCAAGGAGCTTGGAATGGTCTAGATTGGGCTGTACGAAACCTTGTAAATCGGGAAGGGGAAGCTTACGTATTAACTGGTCCGATTTTTAAAACTGAACCTACGGTGTCTAATTTGCCAGCAGATGCACCGCATCGTGTTCCAGATGCTTTCTTTAAGATCATTATCACCAGAGGGCTTGGCGCCGCCTTTATGCTCGAACAGGACTCTCCAATCTATTTGCATCATTGTGAGCAGCGCACAAGTA
>NZNL01000044.1 GCA_002694855.1 Gammaproteobacteria bacterium | reverse complement strand
GCAGGGGAAGAGTGCTGGTTGGCGACCGCTCCAATGAACGCATACAGATCTTTAATCAAGATGGGGAATACCTGGATGAGTGGGATCAGTTCGGTCGGCCCAGCGGTATGTTTATCGACCTGAACGATGTCCTCTATGTCGCTGACTACGAAAAACTGCGTCGAGTTACCTATGGTAGTGCGGAAGACGGCACGGTAACGGGGTTTATCGAGGGCTCTGAACCGGAAGGCATAGTGGTCGATGCCGAGGGGAATGTTTACACTGGCGAAGTGACCGGTGGACAGGGCGGTGAAGGCCGAATTATCCGCAAATTCATAAAGCAATAATTCATTCAGGCGGATTTTATAACCGGAGCTACTGGCGATATCGTCGAAAGCTCCCCCAGCGCATGGCTTCGGTTATATTAACCCCGTCCCTCTTAATTTGATAGAATCGCAACCCCTCTGCCATAGTGAGCAAGCACACCTGGAAATTGCAGGTGTACTTGGGCTAACGCGCGTTAAATATTGATATGCAACTAGTTGAAGAAAAGCTGGATGAACACCATCTCGACGAGAAAGAAGTTGTCGATGTGGTCGTACGCTTTGCAGGAGATTCCGGTGACGGAATGCAACTAACGGGAACTAATTTCGCTCAAACGACTGCGCTTTATGGAAACGACCTGTCGACTTTCCCTGATTTCCCGGCGGAGATTCGTGCACCTGCTGGAGCAACTTTTGGTGTTTCAGCTTTCCAGATTTATTTCGGGGCAGAAGATATAACTACCGCCGGCGATGCTTTGGATGTGGTGGTTGCAATGAATCCAGCTGCGCTGGTCACCAATATCGATAATCTAATTAATGGCGGTCTAATCATTGCTGACAGTGGCAGTTTTAAAGCCAAGAATCTGAAAAAGGCTAAGTACAAGACGAGTCCGTTGGAAGACGGCTCGCTGGATGGGTTCAGGTTGCTCAGTATCGATATTTCCAAACAGGTTCTCAGCGCAGTTGAACCTTTTGACCTTGGCCATAAAGCCGCGCTGCGTTGCAAGAACATGTGGGCGCTGGGATTAGTAATGTGGCTCTTTGATCGTGACCGCAATCCAACGGTCGAAAACTTGAGAACCAAGTTTGCAAACAAACCGGAAATAGCAAATGCTAATATTGCAGCACTTAATGCGGGACATGCCTATGGTGAAACTGCCGAGCTCCCAGCTGGCATTCATATGTACAAGGTACCGAAAGCGAAAGTGGCACCTGGCACTTATAGAAATATAACTGGCACAACTGCAATAGCTTGGGGATTGATTGTTGGCTCCGAGCTGGCGGAAATAGATTTGTTATTTGCTTCTTATCCGATTACGCCGGCATCGAATGTGTTGCACGAATTAGTCACCCGCAAGCAGTTTCGCGTTAAAACCTTTCAGGCTGAAGACGAGATATCCGCCGTTTGCGCTGCAGTAGGGGCTTCTTTTGCAGGCTCACTCGGCGTGACGTCCAGTGCGGGTCCGGGAATTACTCTGAAAGCTGAAGGAATGGCTCTTGCNGCAGCATCAGAGTTGCCCCTTGTTGTTGTGGATACTCAGCGTGGAGGGCCTTCAACCGGGTTACCTACTAAAACAGAGCAGTCCGATTTCAACATGGCCCTTTATGGACGCCACGGGGACACTCCTGTCGCTGTGATTGCAGCAGCGACATCGGCTGATTGTTTCGAAGTGGCCATTGAAGCTGTGCGTATCGCAACAAAGTATATGACACCAGTCATAATTTTGTCTGATGGTTATCTGGCCAATGCTTCCGAGCCTTGGCAAATTCCTGANGCGGATTCCCTGACAGCCTTTCCGGTCCGGCATCACNTAGAAGNGGAAGGATTTAAGCCTTCGCTAAGGGATAAAGAGACATTGGCACGAGTTTGGGCGAAACCCGGNACNCCAGGATTGGAACACCGTATTGGNGGTATTGAGNGCAGNTATGAGAGCGGTGATATTTCTTATGACCCTAAAAANCATCAGAAGATGACAGATNTACGGGCAGCNAAGATAGCAGGGATTGCTGACGACATTCCNCTCCAAGANGTATGCTATGGGAAAGACTCTGGCAAGCTAGNGGTAGTTGGTTGGGGTTCGACTTTTGGCGCNATTCACCAAGCAGTAAAAAGAGCCTCGGCTGAAGGATTAGAGGTNTCCCATATCCAGGTCAGGTATCTCTNTCCGTTGCCGCGTAACCTCGGTGATTTATTAAACNGNTTTGANNCNGTNCTNNTTCCGGAAATGAACACAGGTCAGTTCATACGGCTNATTCGTGCCGAATANCTNATAGATGCCATTGGCTTAAACAAAGTGGCTGGCCAGCCNTTCAAGATTGGNGAAATTTTGGCGGCGATTCATCAGAAATATGCCCAGTTAGGGGACAAATTATGAACAAGCCCCTGCCCACTCTAACTCTGAAGGACTTCGCCTCGGACCAGGAGGTAAGGTGGTGTCCCGGTTGTGGCGACTATGCGATTTTGAAAACTATGCAGAAGTTGATGCCGGAACTAGATAGGCCGAGAGAAAGCCAAGTGTTTGTTTCAGGCATTGGCTGTTCATCCCGATTCCCGTATTACATGAACACGTATGGGTTCCACACTATTCATGGGCGCGCACCAGCAATTGCCACTGGCGTGAAGCTAGCCAACCCCGAACTCGATGTTTGGGTAATTACCGGTGACGGCGATGGTTTTAGTATCGGCGGTAACCACATGTTGCACGCTATCAGGCGGAACGTGGATCTGCAGATATTGGTGTTCAACAACCAAACTTACGGTCTCACCAAGGGCCAGTACTCACCGACTTCACAGATTGGTACACGCTCCCCCTCTTCGCCGGAAGGGTCTATCGATTCACCTCTATCACCTTGTTTTGTCGCATTTGGTTCGGGCGGCACATTCATAGCTAGGTCCATAGATACTGAAGCCAGACATCTTTCCGAAACAGCAAAGAGAGCACATGCTCACAGGGGTGCTGCCTTTATCGAAATTTTACAGAACTGCCCCATTTACAATGATGGCATTTTTGAACAGGTTAAAGATAAGAAACTGGCGCCGGATTTTCGCGTCGAAGTAGAGCATGGGCAGCCCATTACGTTTGGACGAGACAACGAAAAGGCTATCCACCTTAACCGCGAGAAACTTTCACTCGAAATAATTNCAACGGCTGGTAATGAAGACAAGGTGCTCGTTCATGACGAGGCTAATAGGTCTCAGGCACAGTTACTGTCAGCTATGGNNGGGCCGNAATTTCCTACTGCTGTTGGTGTATTATTCCGCGAAGAAAAACCTTCTTTTACTGAAGAGTCGCAGCGTCAGCGCAAGAAAGCCCGGTCAAAGCCAGGTTCGCTCAGGGCACTGCTACACAGCGGTCATACCTGGGATGTCAAATAATCACTGATATCTATAAGATCATCTGTCTGGAGTCACGGCCCATGCGTATCAANGTCCTAATAACATTTTTCGTTTCATTGCTGACCGCTCAATCCTTCGCTCAAATGCTTGAAGACGAAGCCGTGGAATGGTTACAGAATCTCATTCGTATAGATACGATCAATCCNCCAGGTAATGAATACNGGGCAGTCGATTTCTACTCTCGCATTTTCGAGGCTGAAGGTATNGATTACCACACTGCAGAAAGTGCGGAAGGCCGNGGGAATATCTGGGCAAGGCTAGAGGGNGGCGATGAACCTGGATTAATTTTATTGCAACATACCGATGTGGTGCCGGCGGAGGAAGAATTCTGGACTATAGAACCGTTATCTGGCGAAATCCGCGATGGTTATATCCTTGGCCGTGGTACCCGTGACATGAAAGGGCTGGGTATNATCCAATTGGCGACTTTTCTCAGTTTGCACCGTTCTGGCGTTGAGCTAAATAGGGATNTCATCTTTCTGGCTACAGCCGATGAAGANGCTGGTGGTTACTTTGGCGTGGGNTGGTTGATTGAGAACCGCNCGGAAATATTCGATGGTGCTGGAGTGCTGCTCAACGAAGGAGGTGGTGGCAGTCGCAGCGAAGACGGTAATGTCGTGTTTGGCGTAGAAGTNACGCAAAAGGTACCGGTGTGGTTGCGCTTGAATGCGATTGATANCCCTGGGCANGGTTCATCGCCACGTACCACAAGCTCGGTAACACGCATTGTACAGGCTTTGAATATCTTACTTGAGAACCCGTTTCCTCCGCGAATCATTGGCCCTGTCGCCGAGTATTTTNNGGNGTTGTCGGTGGACATGGATGAAGAATGGGGNCCTGCCTACGCTAACATCAGCGAAGCTATTCGAGATCCCNATTTTGTGCAGAAGCTGCATGAAGCTCGNCCTGGCCATAACTCACTGGTGCGNGATACTTGCTCAATGACGCGTCTTAGTGGATCTTCCAAGATCAATGTGATCCCACCNGAAGCATGGGCTGAACTGGACTGCCGCATCCTACCGGACAAGCCGGCCGAGGTATTTATCTCTGAGCTGGGAGCGATGATCGTTGATACCGGTGTCGAGGTCGAAACCATCATGGCGTTCACGCCAGCTATTTCTGAAACTAGCACCCGNTTATTNGCCGCTATNGAANCTGTAACGCAAGAATTGCACCCNGGTTCACGTGTTCTACCGTCTGTTAGCACCGGTTTTACTGATAGTCATTTCACTCGTGATTTGGGCATCGTCAGTTANGGTTTCAANCCGCTTATAACCAACAGTGGCGAACATACCGGTGTGCATGGTAATGATGAGCAGGTGGGTGAGGAGGCCTTTAGAAGGGCGGTAGGTGATTATTACGCTGTAGTACGGAATGTTGTAATTGACTAGGTTGTGGCCGAATGTCAAATTTCTACTTTATGGGTTAAAGTGAACCACATACATGAGCTCTNCACTCGTCAATCGTCGTAAGTTTCTCCAAATGGGAGCCACTGGTATCGGTNTTTTTGCAGCTGGTGGNCTAGTGCGTAATTCTCAGGCTGCATCTTCAGCTTCTTCTGCTCCTTTTTACAANNTGAAAGACATCGGTCCACTTCANNCTCCTGATGAAAATGGTTTTATGNTGCCATCTGGTTTTAGTTGCCGGGTGGTCGCGCGCTCAGGGGAGGTACCGGTAGGGACATCAGGGTACACCTGGCACTCTTCTCCTGATGGTGGTGCGTGCTTTCCCACNACTGATGGTGGTTGGGTCTACGTTTCCAATAGCGAATTGGGCAGACGNGAAGGCGGAGTAGGCGCNTTGAGGTTTGATTCTCGGGGTGAAATAGTCGACGCNTATTCAATTCTCGAAAACACTTCTGTCAATTGCGCAGGTGGTGCGACCCCTTGGGGCACCTGGCTTTCCGCNGAGGAANTCGAAAGAGGGCAGATCTACGAATGCGACCCGATGGGAAATGATCCAGCAATAGTNCAGCCGGCTTTGGGTACATTTAAACATGAAGCCGCTGCCATCGATATGGATAACGATTGTGTTTACCTGACGGAAGACCAGCCCAATGGCGGCTTTTATAGATTTGTTGCGACCACTGGTCTGCCTAACCTTAGCGTAGGCCGTCTTGAAATCGCAGCGGTTACAGAAAAAGACGGATTACAGGAAGTAAACTGGCTGCGAGTGCCTGATCCCTTGGCACGATATGCTCCGACCAGAAACCAGGTGTTAGGCTATACGCCGTTTCGTGGGGGTGAAGGTATTGTTTTCCATGAGGGCCATATTTATTTCGCTACCAAGGGTGACAATCGCGTCTGGAGTTATGACACTGGATCCAAGAAGATCGAAATTATTTACGATGCCAAGACTAGCGATAATCCAATCTTGACTGGTGTAGACAATGTTGACATCACGCCAGGTGGTGATGTGCTGGTTGCAGAAGATGGAGGTGATATGCAATTGGTGGCCATTACACCTGAAGGAGAATTATTTCCCCTCTTTAAAATCATCGGGCATGATCGATCTGAAGTATGCGGACAAGCCTTTGATCCTTCCTATCAGCGTCTCTACTTTTCTTCACAACGTGGCATCACCGGAAGCAGGCTAACTGGCGGCATAACCTACGAGGTGATGTATACCGGTTAAGGGTACCTCTCCGGTCCATATACACAAAATCTGATATTTGCTACGCTCGGTTACTCTGATTTGTGGGAGGGTGACATGGCAACGAATTCAGACGAAAAGAACGCTCGGCCCGATGACCGACCCCAGAACCTGTCTCGGCGAGATTTGCTGAAGAGCGCCGGTATAGTTGGCGCCGCTGCGGTGAGTTCAACCACCGCCCCTCAGATTATTGCCCAGGAATCGCCGCAATTCTATCAGGCTAACAGCCCTATCGCCTTGGAAGCTTTAGAAGCATTGACCGCTGAAGAGGCAGAGACACTTGAATCGATTTGTGATTGTCTGATTCCCTCCGATGAGAATGGTCCTGGAGCAAAGGAAGCCCGAGCGGTGCACTACATCGATAGGTCCTTGGCCAGTAATAACAAGGATGCGCGTCATAACTATATGGTTAGCCTGGCTGCTATTAATGATTATTCGCGCAAGACTCGCGGCGCACCGTTTTACCAATTGATTCGTGATCACCAAGACTCCATTCTCTTGGGTGTACAAGCCAACAAGGTCCCAGGNTGCGCACCGAGTGGTAGTGCTTTTTTCAATACGCTGCGAAACCATACTATCGATGGCACTTTCTGTGATCCCTACTACGGCGGCAACCAGAACTTCGTGGGCTGGGACATGATTCGGTATCCCGGTATCCGATTGTCAGCCTCTGAAACCGATGTTGCCCAAGGCGCCGAGCTGGAGCCTAATCATCAGTCAGCCTACGATAACGAGACTTATACCAAGATGGCTAACAACATGCGTATGAGCAACCGCGGAGGTAGGGATAATGCCTAAAAAACTACCTAAAACCGACATTGTAATCATAGGCTTGGGGGCGGCTGGTGGTGTGGCTGCGTTACCCCTCACCAATGCTGGGTTCAAAGTCACTGGAATTGAAGCTGGAGGCTGGTTGAGTCCGCGTGATTTCGCCCCGGACGAATTGCGTAATGGTGCTCGCAATTGGCCGCAATCGGTGCAGAAAGCTGCAACGGAAGCGCCTACCGTGAGAGCAACTTCCAATGACATAGCAGAGCAAGGTGGCCACCCGATGATGAATGCAGTCGGCGGTACTACTATGCACTACTGGGCGCAGAGCTGGCGTCTCAACCCCTGGGACTTCAAGGTTGTCAGCGCCACGCGCCAGCGTTATGGCAGTCACCGCATACCAATGGACTCCACGGTAGAAGATTGGCCTTTTGGATACGAAGAATTAGAACCGTATTATGATAAGGTGGAGCACGCTGTTGGTATTTCCGGGCAGGCTGGGAATGTGCAGGGTTCAATTAATCCAGGTGGTAATATCTTTGAAGGCGAGCGAATGCGGGAATACCCTATGCGGCCGCTGCGCTCTTCTCCTTTCACTGACTTGATGGGCGAGGCAGCATACCGGCTCGATTGGAACCCTTTCCAGGGGCCGGCGGCTATAACCAGTGAGCTCTACGATGGAAGACCACCCTGCCAGTATCACGGTTTCTGTAACAAGGGGGGTTGCCATGTTCAGTCTAAGAGCTCCACTGCTTTTACTACCATTCCCAAGGCGGTTGACTCCGGCAATCTTAACGTTGTCACGTTTGCCAGAGTAATCAACATTGTTACTGATAACGATGGCAAGGTTACTGGAGTTGATTACATTAGGGGGAACGAAACCTTCTTTCAACCCGCAGACGTGGTGCTGATGGCCAGTTATGCCTATGAGAACGTGCGCCTACTGCAATTGTCCAAGTCGCGAGCTTTTCCTAATGGGTTATCCAACAATGCTGGACAGGTTGGCAAACATTATCTGAGTCATCACCAAGGTTCACCGGTGCTTGCTCTGTATCCTAAAGACCTCCATAACTGGTATGGGCTGCCCGCCCAGGGAGTTGCTATTGATAACTGGGCTGACGACAATTTTGATCACAGAGACTTGGATTTCATTGGGGGGGCAAACTTATGGGTGCACACTGATCGCAAACCCATGAGTGCCGCCAAGATGAGCACTTTCGGGGAAGCCCGTAACTGGGGTTCCGAGTGGAAATCCTTCATTATGAAAAATGCTGATCGCAGCAATACCTCTTATATTCAGAAAACCACTTTGCCATATGAAGGGAATTACCTGGATCTTGATCCCACGGTGAAGGATCCGCTTGGCTTCCCGGTAACACGCATTACTGCCCGCTATCGTGAGAACGAAAAACGCATCGCTGCGTTTGCGGCCGATAAAATGGAGCAGTGGTATTTGGAAGCTGGAGCAACTAAAGTCATCAAGACTGGTCCCGGCAATACTATGGGTGCATCCACCCACGCGTATGGAGGCACACGGATGGGAAATAACAACGAAACGAATGTCGTAAACCAGTGGGGGTTTTCGCACGAGGTGCCCAATTTAGGGATACTTGGCGCCTCTGTTATGGGTACTAGCGGAGCACACAATCCAACGCTTACAGTTCAAGCTCTGGCTTGGCGTACGGCGCACTATCTGGCAAATAACTGGCGCTCTGTGGTCGGTTAGTTTGTAATAAAACTTTTTAAGCTTTTTTCGAAGCAGGTGTTCAGACATAAATGGGATTGAGTCATAAAAAAATCCCTGTTCTAGATGCTTTTCGTTTTTTTGCTTCCGTGCTAGTGGTGCTAGTTCACTACGAAGTCATCTTTGGCGAATCCGTCGTCTATGGCACCTTTGCCACCACAGCGGTATCTTGGTTCTTTATCGTCAGTGGCTTCATTCTCTCGTATACCTATCCGAGTCTGGATTCCCTCCAGGACTACCGGCGTTTCTACCTCCACAGAATAATTCGGATATATCCCGTGTATTTTCTGGCTGTCGTCGTTTCTTCGCTATTTGTCTCCCTTAACTACTTGGCCATAGGTGATGAGTTTTTCAGTGAAGTTAATCGACCCTTCGAGTTGATTCACGATCTACCGGAACAGAAAGAAGCCGCATTTTTTACACTGGCGACGCTGCGACACCTGGTCTTTGCCCAGTCTGTTGGAAGCGTTGAGACATTTAAACTCGTATTCAATGGACCCCTTTGGTCAATTGTGCTCGAGATTTATTTTTATCTTGCCTTTCCTTTACTGCTTTTGATGATTAAACCGCTTAACACGATGACAAGGATTATAGTGGCGTTCATCATGGGTTATTTGCTGCAGTTACTGCTGATACAGGTGAACCTACCCGAGGCGGAGTCCTACGATGTAATCAACCTTAACGTACCGGTGTATACCAATCCCTTCATTCGCGGTATTGAGTTTATATTTGGTATGTTGCTTTATAAGGTTTTTACTTTTTGGGATCTTCAGAAAATAGTTGGGAGATCAAACTGGACACCCACAATCTTGACTGTGTTGCTTTATGTCATTGTGGTGATATATGTGCATGACAACATACCTTACCAATACAGTTCGTTTTTCTTGGTAGTCCCCTTCGTAACAATAATGATCTATGCTTTGCTGAGGCTTCAGTGGCATCCAGCAAACCACATAGTTCGCTACTGCACTACTCTGGGCGGTATCAGCTATGTGCTATACAGTTTCCACTGGCCTTTGATGGAGATCATTCGGTTTTACAACTTGCTGCCAAGAATGAGTTTCCAGTTCATGCAACCGGTCCTGGTCATGTTAGCGCTGTTGGTCGTGTCCTACCTTATATACCGGTTCGTTGAGACCCCAATACGCAGAGTGCTTTATCGTAAGGCAGATCAATAAAGGGATAATCAATGTGGGCGAGCCAATTCTGGTTCAGGGCCTAACGATTTGTGATGTATCGAGNANTCTTGCCGGCATCTNCTTTTTGAGCCTGACAATGGAGCAAATTATGTAGCGATCAANACCATCCAGAGATGACTTCGGCCATGGTAAANGACAGTCGTTATTGCTTTGAAGCCCTGATAATTCGGTGCTTTTAGCTTGACAGGNCCAGACCTAGATGGTTATATCGGTGGTCCTTCTGGGGGAGAAAATCAAATTAAAGCAAAAGGTAGAATTATGAAAATCCAATGGCTGCTACTATCATTCGCCGTCCTCATAGTAGGTTGTTCGCCTGCTGATAANGGGTCAACAACCCAGACTCAACANCCAGCCCAGGTCGCTGACGCNGCTGAAGCTATGGGTAGTGATATTCCTCGTACTCCAAGTGGAAAGCCCGATTTTAACGGTATCTGGCAGGCTCTCATGAATGCCAACGACAATCTTGAGCCCGCACCACCGCAGGCTGCCTATCACCTGGTTCCCGGTGATTTTGTCCCGGTACCGGGGCCTGAGGTAGTGGCTTTTGGGGCAGCTGGGGCTGTTCCCGCTAGTTTTGGAGTGGTTGATGGTGGTTCGATCCCCTACAAACCAGAAATGTTAGCTCGCCGTAATGAAAACCGTGAAAACTGGCTGAATGGCGATCCCGAGATCAAGTGCTATTTGCCTGGCGTACCGCGAGCCAACTATATGCCGCATCCGTTTCAGATTTTCCAGAGTGAGGGAGCCTTCTTTTTGGCTTACTCTTTTGCCGGCGCTGTCCGGAATGTATTCCTGGAAGATCCTGGTCCAGCTCCGCTGGATTCCTGGATGGGTCAGTCCTACGGATACTGGGAAGGTGATACCTTTGTTGTAGAGGTCACAGGACAAGACGATCGTACTTGGTTTGATCGCGCCGGAAACTTCCACAGCTATGAGATGAAGGTCACCGAGCGCTGGACGATGGTTTCCGAAAATGTCATTGAGTACGAGGCCACTATGGAGGATCCGCAGACCTTCGAAAGACCTTGGACTATCCGTATGCCGCTGTATCGCCGATTAGAGGCGGGCTTCGAATTGCCACAATTTAAGTGTGTTGAATTCGTGGAAGAACTTATGTACGGCAGATACCGAAAGGGTCGCGAAGCAGAGCTCGGCTTCTAATCCGGTTTGTGTCGAAAAAGGACTCGTTTTATCGATTTACTACTTGGAAATCAGGCGAGCCCTTGCTATAAATTACTGTATAATGTCCGCTTAACCGAAATTTGAGCGTTCTGGGCAAGGGGAAGGTCTAAAATTTGCCGAAGGACACTTTGAATAAAAAAGCAAATCATGGGGTAGAACATATGAAGATTAAATTACTGGCTTTACTGGCAGTAGCCGCGGCTGGTGTTGTTGCGATCCAGCTTCCAGTGACTGCGCACCATGCGTTTTCCGCTGAATTTGATGCGAATTTGCCGGTTCGTCTGGGTGGTCCTATTACGCGTGTAGAATGGATTAACCCTCACACTTGGATCCATCTGGAAAACAATGATCCGGAGGCTACCCGTGATCCAGGGCCTTGGATGGTCGAGGGTGGTACGCCAAACACACTGTTGCGTCGTGGGATTAACCGTAACTCTCTAGTGCTTGGAACTGATATTGTAGTAACTGGTTACCAAAGCAAAGATCGCCTATGTGAGCCAACTTGTCGTGCTAATGGCCGAGATATTACTTTCCCGGATGGCCGTAAGTTGTTTATGGGATCCTCCGGAACCGGTGCTCCACGCGACGGAACAGATGCCACAGAGCCTCAATAATCTTGCTTAAAAAACCCGACTGTTTGGGAAAACAGTCGGGTTTTTTACGTTCAGATTTTCCCTAGATAAATTTATCATTCGTTCGAGAAAGCTTTGATAAAGTTGTTCGTGCTTGTATCCGNNATGTCTAANCAATCAGTCTGCAATCGGGTCAATTACCTTTGTNTAGGCACTGCCATCACGAAAAACAGTAGAGTTGACGTAGAAGCCGGAACTATGCAGTTGCANTAGGACAGAGCGAGACCCNCGATTTTCCCAGAACCAGCCGTGAATCCCNGCGAAAGGAGCATGGAACGAGCCCATGCGGCGTTCCGCATTTCCTTGTTCGAANCTCTCAGCGTATTCNGCNCCCAATCCGGCCGGTTCTGCATGCATATCATANTAGAGCTCACCGTCAGCAATCCAACTGAATACTATTGGAGCATCTAGGTCTAAAGTGTACTTGTATTCCACTGATTGGAAGGGTCCCAATTCGAACTCCACATAGTCGGAACGATGCACTTCCAGCCGTTCTTCGAACGGATTCCCTTCCGCCGATAAAGCAGTTAGGCCAAGCANACGTCCGGTGCCCAGAGGATCTGAACCAAACTCNGCCGGTAGGATAGTCGTCAGTAACACTAGTAAACCAACCATCAATGCCACTCCAGTTGCAAATAGGATGTTACGCGGAGAGGGCGGTTGGGAGGTGGAACTGTCAGGTTTGGTCACAATCTTTCTCCAATCAGTAAGCGGGTGCCAGCATGAAGGCGCTCATCTGGTAGCCGGCTAACAGGAAGCCGCCAGTCATTAGGGCCGTGTTGGTCAAGAAGGAGTGTCTCAAATAACTGGCATTGGTCCGCCAAATGCTTAGGAGGATAAACACAGCAGACAAGGCGAGTATTTGTCCGATTTCGACACCCACATTGAAGCTAATGATATTGGTAACTAACCCGTTATCTGAAATAGTGAATTCTTGCAATTTGGTAGCTAATCCAAGTCCGTGAAATAAGCCGAACACGAATACCGCTATTTTTGTATTAGGCTCGAATTTAAACAACCGCTTGAACCCATCGATGTTTTCAAAGGCTTTATATACGATCGATAGGCCGATGATGGTGTCGATAATATAGGCATTTACCTGGAGGTCAGCCAGCACACCGAACAATAGGGTGATGCTATGTCCGATAGCGAATAGGGTGACGTATTGCACTACATGCTTTGGACGATACAAAAAGAAGATTACACCTACAAGGAACAGCAGGTGATCATAGCCGGTCACCATGTGTTTGGCTCCCAAATACATGAACGGAAAAACTGCCGGGCCATCAATGGCCTGCACAAAGTTTGCGTCAGACCCTTCGATCGTGTGTCCGAATAGGTTTGTCACAAACAGCGCGAGAAACGCTGCGATTAAAGTAACGACACCTCGCCTTGGCGAGATTATAGGAAGGTCCATCGCAGTCAGTCGGCTTCGCTATCGTCGAAGCGATTATTAATGTCGGGGTCGTAGGCCTGGTGGCAAGCTGTGCAAACNCTATAGAGTTGTGCGCCAGCCTGGAAAAAATCTTCCTTGTTTTGAGTGGCGGCCGCCTCCATTGCCATGAGTCCGGCACTGCTGAGCCCTTTTGAATAAATCATCCAAGCATCGTTATCCTCAGCGCGGTTGGGAAGCGCAAGCATATTGCCAGACTCCACAATAACAGCAGCTTGTGCACGAACATATTCCCAACCGTCATCGGTGGTTGGATAAAGCTCCTCGAACCCTGAGGCATCCACTATCCAACCNCCTGAATCCCATANAATGTCTGAGGCGGGTTCCAGTACCAGAGTCATTATATCCTGCACGTTCAGAGTTGTGTCGTAATTGCCGTCCGCAGCTTCTGTTGCAACAGATTCGTCCGGTGACGAGCAGGCATTGNTCAATACCACTACCAACGCAATCCAACCGAAACGTAATTCTTTTATTCCTGNAGTGTTCATAGCTTTTCCCACTAAAAGGCCTTTTTGGCGTATTTGTCAGTTTCCTGCTTCAGTTCACCTNGTGGCAACTGGTAANATGCNTAGAAACTTGTATTGTCGCCCTTAAGTCGGCGTAAACTTAGCACTAATTCAAGGGGTTTTTCTAGGACATGCTACCGATATTGGCAGTATTTAACAGAATTAGAACAATTACTATGGTTCACACTAAATTATGGCTGGTCCTCGGTATATTGGTTTTTCTGCCAGTAACTGGGCTGTTTAATGCTGCCTGGGCCGAAGTGATCGTACAACGAACACCGGACGGCGGTCTGCAGCCACGTTTGGTTCAAGATGCTGAGGGCACGATACATCTTCTTTACTTCAAGAAACGACTCAACCGGCCTGCTGCGCGTGAGGGTAACCTTTACTACCGTCAATATGATTCCGAAGAGAATCAGTTCNGTCTTCCCGTCAAAGTCTCCAGTCAGGCATTCGCCATTCAGACTTTTTCCATCGCCAGGGCAACGATGGCTGTAGGTGGAGATGGCCGCATCCATGTATTGTGGTATTTGCCTAGNGAGTCTGCATTCAATTACACACGCTCCAATCTTCAGCGCACNCAGTTTGAACCATTGCGCTCCTTNGTATCCCAGTATNNCGAAGGNATTGACGCCGGCGGCGAAGTGGCTGCNCGCGGATCTGAAGTGGCGATTATCTGGGGAGCNGGCAGNTTGNAGCGAGANTATGAACGAACGATGTTTGCTAGGTTCTCTCATGACTCCGGGGNGTCGTTNGGGCAGGAATTTATGATCAGTAATCCCGANCTNGGCGCCTGTGCNTGNTGCTCGATGGCNGCGGAATACATGGATGATAGCGACATACTGGTGGCTTATCGTTCAGCCATCAATGGCATAGGTCGACACATGCAACTGCTCACAGTTACTGGCGTCAACGGAGAGTTAAGCGATGCTTCTTATAGATCAATGCATGAGCTGCAAAAGTGGGAGGCGTCATTCTGTCCGCTCAGCACTAATGACATCGTGATCGATTCCAACAATAAACGTTGGTTGGTGTTTGAAACAGAGGGTCGTATTCAGCAGTTAAATCTTTCGGACCCCAGCAGTCCTTCTCGAGTTGGAGAACCCTTTATTGAAACGCGGCAAAAGAACCCGGCTATTGCTTTTAACAAACACAATCATCGTCTTGTAGTCTGGGGAGAAGCAATTAGTCATGCGCGGGGCGGACGTTTGAATCTGAGAGTTTTTAATGACGCAGGAACTGTCACTGATTTCGGGAGTTCGGAAGAGGTACAAATAGATAATTTCAGCTTTCCGGCGGCTGCTGGCCTGCCAAACGGGGATTTTCTCGTTCTCTACTAATTATTTGAACGGTGCTGAAAAGCCCCGGAAGGATTACTGATCTGTTGCCGGATCAACTCTTTTTCAATATCGTTTTGAAGTTTTTGATTTTCAGCATCCAGACGTCGTCTCTGCTGCTGAATGGAGTTTTGCAACATCATTTGGTACTGATTCAAGTTAGACTCGAACTCAAGTTCCGACATCGACCTGCCCAAAACACTTGAAGATCGAATTGCTGTTTCATTTTGCCGAATTTGGTTAAATGCGGAAAACACATACTGTGTCCGTTTCTGCAAGGCGTTTTCGCCACAAGCTAATTCTATTCCGACCAGACGTTGCAGTTTCTCCTCGGTATTATTAACGGTAATATCGGAGCTGGTTATGAATTCTTCCCGCCAACTCTTGAGTGCCTCGCAATGGTTGAGATAATTAGCGAGAATCTCCCCGTCAATGGCTTCCAGAAAGGCTCCACAAGCTTCATTCAAATTAACCGGAGTTGTCGTTTGGAGGCTAACAAGGCAACCTTCTGCCCTGTTATCCAATTCGGTCAATACCGCTGTAGCTGCTGTGACCCTGCTATCTAGACTAGGCTCCTGGCTGATTGCTGCTAAGGGCCATAAGTAGGCTGCTAATATCAGTGCCGTCAGGCAACAAGTAGGAGAAAGTTTGGGGTTATTTATAGATTTCAAAGCGGCGGTCCCATTTTTTGAACCGCTTGCGACAATACTTTTCCAGTTTTTTGTGGGAGGAGAACCATAATTCGCTAGCTTTTTTGATTGATTCGTCGAATTCGCAGAAATCATTGTCGTAGTCCCGGCAAACCCAGGGACGAGTATCATAAATACTACAAATTCCTCCGTCGAGCAAATGACTGCAACGTGTGTCTATGTGAAGGAACCAGCCGTCAGCATCCTTGAAAATATTTATATTCTCGTGGGACACTTGCCAAAGCAGGTGGTCGAAATCTTCTTTGGTTTTGGGAGTAGGGATTTTCTGATTTATGGAAACACAGCAAATTGACTTTTTACACTTACGGCATTTCTTATCGATTTTTATTTCACCCGCTTTCTCAGTTTCCAGCAGTTTTATCTTATCCCTTGCATTCATACTCCCTTCCCGTAAATTTAAGTTGGGCGACCCGGCTAACAAAGCCCTCTCATTCTACCACCGCTTACGTAACAAGTTGAAAATCTATTTGTTAGAGTCGATGTTATTGCATCGCTGTTAAGAATTTATTACGGTATGCAAAGACTTTAAGTCACCCCAGNGCTTCTGCTCAATGGGGTTTGCTATTCGTCTACAACTAGNGGTAGAGGCACTTTATGAAAATAAAGCCGGACCTGTTTTANAGCNCACTCTTTGCGCTGTTAACAACTGCTTGCTCATCCGACGAAACTGTTTCAACTGCCGGCGTTAGTGAGGTTCCAGAAGAATCCAACGGGCTTCAAGTGCGTGTACTATCTACTATGCCTTGGTTGGTTAGCGGCGGTGATGTTTTGGTTGAAGTGAATTTGGTTTCAGGGATGAGCGCGGCGCAACTTCGGGTTACCGTGAACAAAGAGGAAGTCACTGAAGAATTTATTGCTGTGGGCTCCGAGCAGATGCAGGCATTGCTTACCGGGCTGCCACTAGGGGAAAGCGAACTAAAGGCTTCACTAACCGGTAGCGAGGAATCCAACTCTCTTATCTTGACGAATTATCCCATCACTGGCCCGATTATATCCGGCCCTCATGAAACACCGTTCTACTGTCAGGCGAATGACTTTGAGTTAGTGAGCGGTGGAACTCTAGGTAGAATAAATGACAGTGCTTGCTCTATCGAAACGCGCGTGGACTATGTGTACTGGTCTATCAGAGAGGCGTCTTTTAAGCCTTTAACGGATCAACTGCGTCGTTTACTGCTTGAAAATGAGGCTATCGCTGGAGTTCCAGAACTTATAGTTGCTGAGGCTGGTGAACAAACAGAAAATCCCGCAGCGGACATCGGGAAACTTGTTGATTACCGAGGTAAAACTATACCTTACATTGTGCGTGTGGAAACCGGTACTGTGAATCGGGCCATTTATGAGATAGCCATGCTTCATAACCCCAGCGAGGGTGATGTTGATCCATGGAATCGCAGTATTAACTGGAACGGCAAGCTTGTGTATACCCATGGTGGGGGTTGTCGAAGTGGCTGGTACCAACAGGGTAACCGCACTGGGGGTGTCATGCGACAGGGTCTGTTCGAGCAGGGCTATGCTGTAATGTCATCTTCGCTGAATGTGTTTGGCCAGAATTGCAATGATTTGCTGGCATCCGAAACCCACATCATGGCGAAGGAAAGGTTTATTGAAACTTATGGCATGCCTATTTATACAATAGCCACTGGCGCGTCCGGTGGGTCCTACCAATCTCACCAGACCGCAGATAACTATCCCGGGGTATTCGACGGAATCATTGTGGCGGCCAGTTTTCCTGACGTGACCTCCGCTACTATATTCACGCTTGCTGATTCTAGGTTATTGAATTACTACTTTAGTCAAACAAACCCAGAGTTGTTTTCTCCCGAGCAGCAGCGGGCCGTGGCAGGCTATGGGTCCTGGGCATCCATTCCGAGCCTTGCGCGTAGTGCAGCACGACTTGATCCCACCTATCGGTTAGATGCTCCCGCGGAAGAGCAGGGAGGTGAAGTGAGTATCCCTGAGTTGGAATCCCAGCGTTACAGCTTTAGTAACCCCAACGGTGTAAGAGCTACCGTTTACGATCATACTATAAACGTTTATGGCACTGTGCCCGATACATTTATTGCTCAACGGCCGCTGGACAATAGCGGCGTCCAGTATGGTCTGGCAGCACTAAACGAAGGTGTTATAGCACCTCAACAATTTATCGCTCTTAACCGGGGCATCGGCGGTTTTGACCGTGATATGAATCATGTTTCAGAGCGTCACCGAGCTGACGCGGAGGCAGGCAAGCGCGCGATTGAGTCTGGTCGGATTCTATACGGTGGCGCTGGGCTGGCGACAACGCCAGTTATTGACTACCGCAGTTATACTGATCACGCCGAAAATGGCGATATTCATATGATTGTGCATCAGTACTCCACCCGGCAGCGGCTGTTAAATGCAAACGGCCACGCCAAAAATCATGTTATGCAAGTCGGTGGTCTGTGGGGTTTTACAGAGGACCAGCCCGATCTTGCTGAACTGTTCAGACAAATGGATGTTTGGCTGATAGCAATCCAGACGGATGAAAGCTCGATTGAATATTCCGAGAAGGTTGTAAACAATAAGCCCGCTTCCTTGGTAGATGCGTGTTGGGATTACAGTGGCGAAGAGCGAATCAAGTACGAACAACTACAGACTTTTCGCGGAAGTAGTGCCTGCAACGAGCTATACACAGCTTACCCGACACCTCGTCATGTAGCAGGGGCGCCGCTGGCTAATAATATTGTGAGCTGTCATCTGCGCGAACTGGATCCTTTGGATTACTCGGTCACATTTTCAGCGGAAGAATATGCCGAGCTCGAGCAGGTTTTCTCGGAAGGTGTGTGTGATTGGTCACGTGGAGATGCTAGCGGGGCGAGATATCAAGGCACCTGGGTGTCATTTGGACCCTCGCCAATAAATAGACTGTATTGAAAACTTGTCTCCCTTGCTGAGAGCGAACTGAGTATATAACCGGTCGGCTTATCTGTTGCTCACTTGCACTACAGGTATTTCCCGTTGTTTTATCTCTCAGTATTTCGCCTTGTCGAATATTTGTGGACAGTGCTTTAATTATTTTAAGCTGGTGAATGCCCTTGATTAAAACCATCATGTGGTTTAGCTTCGGAAACATATTAATTGCTTGTCACGCGAGATTAGATAGACAGGCTTAGACTTTTCCAAAAGAGAGATAGCAGCATGATTACGTTAAAGCGAATGCTCTCCCTAGCGCTTGTTGCNTTTTTTAGCTCAGCACTTGCTCAGGATTATGAGCCGTCTCGCACGGCCTCGGGCAAGCCCGACCTACAGGGCTACTGGACTAACGCATCAATCACTACAATGCAGAGAGCGCGAAATCTCCAGGAAATCGGACTGGTCATTCCCGATAATCGGGTGGAAGAACTTACCGCTGGCAATCATCAGAATGTGCGTCAAGCGACTGACGATAACCAAGTGCAGGGCCAATTACCTGATGGAACCGATCTGGGGCGTGGGCGTGGGTACAACGCTTTCTGGGTTGATCCCGGCTCGCAGTTTGGCAACGTTCGAGGTGAATACCGCTCCTCCTGGATAACTTATCCAGAAAGTGGCCGNATTCCTTATTCAGAACAGGGAACTAAGTTGCGGCGTGATGCCTATGCCCAGTTTTCGGGATACGGTGGTCCTGAAGGCGCTCAGCTCGCAGANCGCTGCTTAATTGGATTTGGCAGCACCAGTGGTCCTCCCATGAACAGTGTGCTGTACAACAATATGTACCAGATTGTGCAGACTGATGACTATGTAGTTATCCTGGTAGAGATGGTACATGATGCCCGTATTATCCCGATTAATGGAGAGCACAGACCTGAGGCTTGGGAGCAGTGGATGGGNGATTCCATTGGCTGGTGGGAAGGTGACACATTGGTGGTCGAAACAGTTAACCTGCATCCACAACAAAAATCCCGAACGATGGCATCGCTGTCTGGTGAAGGCAAAATAACGGAACGGTTTACCCGCTACTCTGACAATCAGATTCACTATGAATTTGAAGTGGAGGATCCTCTCTACTACATCCAAAAATGGGGNGGAGAGATCGCCTTCAATGCGACCGATACCAAGCTCTATGAGTATGCTTGCCACGAGGGTAACTATGGATTGTCAGGAATATTGGCTGGTTATCGTCGGCAAGAAATGGACGCTAAACAATAAAAGNNTTGTATAGATATNAAAAAGGGGCNTTTGGCCCCTTTTTNATAGGCGGTTTCGAAATCCTTGCCGTTATTAGGCGCAGGGAATCGGTTAATGAGTTAAAGAATAAATTAAATAATTTATCCCTAGTTGATANGCAGAATTAGCGTACTGCGTAGGGTACCATTGGTCATAGGTGTGTTCCCAACCGTCTCCCATATCGGAATTCCAGTTAATAAGAACCATAACCCGGCCGGTATCATCCAGAATGGCGTGATTACTAGCCATGTTGATCCCTGCTTGACCAAACCCTTGGCGTCCTCCGCGACCAGGGATCATTTGAGGCCCATCGATGTCGTAGAAGGTGTGGAAAATCTCATGGTCAGCATTTAGTTCCACCAGTTCCCGGTCTGGNAACAGCAGGGCAAAGTCCTGGTAGAAAGCATTCCATTGCCTTTCCCCCCAGAAGTCATCTATTAGTANGAAGCCTCCTCGCAACAGGTATTCTCGTAAGTTTTCCATTTCTCTTAGGGACATTGACAAGCCACCATTGCGACCCATCTCAAGAGCATAAAGGAAGGGGTAGTCGAAGATTTTTTCATCATCAAAGCGCAGCACGACAGGTTGGCTCATGACGCGTATGTTAGTAAGTCGTGCGACACCTCTAAGGAAGTTTTCATCGGCGGCTGGAAAATCAGTTAGCCAAGGGCCACCGTAAAANCCACCGTCGTAATAGCTGTCATATTGCACCCTGACAAAGGCAAATTCGCCTCCAATATCGTAGAGATCAGGATTGTCCTGTTGAGCAATTCCACTGATAGAATTAACCAATAACAGCAGTAGGATGGATCCGAATTTTACTTTCATGCGATTGAGAGTTTGCCAAACAGCGATGCTTAGGGTCTTAGTTTGTATCGACAAGCCAAAGAGATCAAGTTATTGTGAGANCCGTGCCCGAGTCATGGTTTTGTAGACTATGAGATACGTAATTTACAGCCTATTTGCTTCACTGCTTCTATTGTCTGGTGGGGCACAGTCCCAACAATCCATTACACTCAGTAATGAATTACTGCAGGAATTGCAAAAATACGAACTACAAATTGAAGAATTAGAATCTCAATTTGGCCCTCTTAGTGAAACGATATTGGAGCCTCTGAGCAGTATTAGTGCCTTATTAGAANCTCAGGGTAACTNCGAAGCATTGNNGGAAANCCAGGNACGACAGTTCGCATTGATGCGTATTAACCTGGGTCTAGAGCATCCGGATCTTGTGCGCATGGTGCGAGCGATGATCGCCACCGATAAGCGCTTGGGCGACTGGCAAGCTATTGCCGATCATTTGGATCTGCTTCGCACTCTNCAGGCTGCTATACATGGGNTTCACTCAGATGAATTATTCAAAGCTGTTGAGGATCAAGCTCAATGGTACTTGNCCCGGGTAGCCATTGACGGCAGCACCCGGCCCGGCCGCAATTTTATGCGGGCGCGTGATTTATACAAGGAACTAGAGGACCTCGCCGAGGATCGGTTTGGTGAGAATAACCCTGAGTTATACCCTTGGTACTACAAACGCGCTAATAATCTCGCGCAACTGGTCGCTCTTTTAAATGCAGAAACAGGGCTAGCAGGGAATACCTTCGATGAGCTGGTCAGAGCCGATGGTTTAATAAAGATCGAACAGTATTCTCCGTACAATAATATAGACTTGATTTGGGGCCCCTCCCGTCGAATATCTCTGACAAGAGCTGATCTCTTNCTCGGGGAAGCTTACNTGCGGGACGGTCTAAGGCNNATTGGAAAGATGCGGGATATAGCAGAAGAGGCGGATGATAAGGAAGCTGAGGCAATGGCGAACCTTTACTATGCTGATTTTCGCATCCTGCTAAACCGGGGTGCCTCGCGAAATTACCGGCGTATGCACGAACAACTGCTAGAGGTGGGCATAGAGAGTCAGCGCATTGAAACCTTGTTTAACCGCCCGACGGTGATACCCCTACCCATTTTCTTCGATCGGTTTGCTGATTTGGAAGCGTATCAAGCCGCCAACATAGCCAAAAGGGATTATATTTCTGAAGACTTGCTCTATGTTGGAGAATTCACAGCTTGGGATGAAGATGCCAAATCTATAATAAAACCACTTAGCACTGATCCTCTGCTGCGTGTGGAATTGCCATACTATCAGGCAGATCTTAGTTTTCGCATTAGCACGCGCGGTAAACCTTCGTCTATTGATATTGACGTTCTGTCCATGAATCCAGACGAACGGCTAGTAGAGCGTCGTGCCACTCGAGCGCTGCGAGACATTCGTTTCAGGCCATCGATCGTTGAAGGTAAGCCTGAGCGCATTCGGGATCTTCAACTCCGATACTATTACTTTGAACGAGANGATTAGCTGACTATGCGCCGNCAGTNCTTAACGGCCAGTTCCAGNTCCCTGGTANTGATCGCCCTTGTATTATCTAAATTGGCGTTGGCTCAAAGCACAGCTTCCTGGGCTGCTCCCCGCACTGAGCATGGTTATCCCGACCTACAAGGCAATTGGACCAATCCTTATCAGACACCCCTGGAAAGGCCGGCTGAGCTTGGAACGAAGCAGACCTACTCACCAGAAGAAGCTCGGGAGCTGATCAGTTATGCCCTTCAGCTGGATGCTGCACGAATGGCGCCACTNGATCCGGNNAGACCAGCTCCGCAAGCAGGCGACAGGATCAACAATCAGGCCGATGGCAATTTTGAGACTATGCCAACTGANCTGGCGGTAGTTGATGGTGAAATTCGCACTTCTTTCGTCATTGATCCGGAAAATGGAAGAATTCCTCGNCTCTCTACCGCGAGAGACATCTACGCGCAGTGGAGAACNGAGGGCAAAGGNCGATTCGATGGCCCGGAGGCGCTTACACCGCTTGATCGCTGCCTTANNCCTGGAGGGCAGCTGCCTCTGATGTANATCTTTGGTGGAGTGGGACATCCGCAAGGCAATCCGGCTGGTGATAACCCAGTGCGCAACATACAGATTGTCCAGAACAAGAATTATGCAGTCATTCTTGCAGAGTACTTTAGTCTGGTCCGGATCGTTCGGCTAAAAGGGGATCACTTGGTTGGCCAAGGCAGAAAGTGGATGGGGGATTCTGTCGGATACTATGAAGGTGATTCGTTGGTTGTAAATACACGATACTTCAGGCCTGAGCAGTCAATTGGACCNATGCGNTCGTCAAACGCTTTTGCCGTAGAAGAGCNCTACACNCGAACCGGNGAAGATGAAATTCTTTTTCAATACACTGTTACTGATGCAAATATCTATAGTCAGCCGTTCACGGCTCAGATCCCTTTGCGCCGAATGGCTGCCGGACAAAGGCTTTATGAGTACGCTTGTCACGAAGGTAACTACTCTATTCCTTCGATGTTGCGCGCCGCAAGGATGGAAGAACAGGGGCTTNTAAATTAACCATNGAATTTAATTATAAGCCCGGCTTTCGCGTAACCTGGAGTTGGTCGCTCTTAGTTCTTATCTGCACGAATTTTTCTTAGTTATAATCGCTATCTCTAGCACTCTGTTGTATGGTTTTGGGCAATGAGCAAAAATAATAATAAAGGAGTTTCTATGATTCACCGTAATATTTTGATGATCATCCTTTCTTTTGTCAGCGCTACCACTTTCGCGCAGAATCATCCGCCCATGGAAACCGAGGAAGACTTTCATCGCGCCATGGAAGAACTTTCAAATTGGGGCCGTTGGGGCGCAGAAGATGAGCTTGGCGCTGCTAATCTAATCACCCCCGAGAAGAGGCTGGAGGCTGTGGCTCTAGTGACCGAGGGAATAACTGTTTCAATGGCACACGATATTGTGACAGAAGACGCAGTTGACACTTCTGCGGTACTCAACCGCCGGGTCTTGAGAGTCAGCCCAACTGGCGCTTCTGACATGTACCAGTACAGTGGTAGCTATCATGGCACTATTCACAGTCATCTTGATTCATTGGATTGCCATATTATGTATGAAGGCAGCGGTTATAATGGGGTTACCTACCAGGAGGTAGAAGCTGCCGCCGGTTGTCCTCGCGGGAGCATTCATGCCCATCGAGAAGGAATAGTTACACGCGGCATACTTTTCGATGCGACTCTTTTACCAGTCAATACTAATGAGGAAGGCTGGCTGGAGCCTGGTACACCCATCACTTACGAAGACTTGTTGGCCCTTGAGGAAATCCAGGATATCAAGGTTCAACCCGGTGATATTATTTTTCTACATACAGGACGATGGAAACGGCGGGAAGCACTTGGTGCCTGGCCGACATCGGAGGGCGTGGCCGGCTACCACGCTAATGTAGCCTATTTTCTGAAAGATCGCGATGTAGCAATGATTGGTCATGATATGTGGAATGATGTAGGGCCCAGCGGCATCGAAGGAGTGCGCTTACCGATGCATAGTCTGGCATTAGTGTCCCTTGGTGTTTCTATTTTCGACAATCTGGATTTCACGCGTTTGGCAGAAGTAGCCAAGGAGTTAAACCGGTATGAGTTCTTGTTTGTAGCTTCACCCTTGCGTATTGAAAAGGGTATGGGTTCACCATTGAACCCTATCGCTATGTTTTAAAAATAAGCTTTAGCGAAGTTAGTTTGTGCTCCGAGGTCGAGATACGCCAGACTTAACCCATATGAACCAAACAGACATTATATGGCGTAACCAAGAATTTCGGTTGTACCTGGGTTCGACCGCCTTTTCCGGTATCGCTTTCGCGATGCAGCAGTTGTTGCTCGCCTGGATATTGATCGGCATACTTGAGTTACCAGCTACTCAGGTCGGTGTTATTCAGGCGGCAGTAGGTATTCCAGGCATTTTCTTAATGTTGCTGGGAGGCGCCCGAGCCGATGGCGTTGATCCTCGCATTCTCCTCTTACAGGTTTATTCGCTGGCTCCTCTATTGCCGTTGTTTCTGATAGCGATTATCAGTTTCGAACAACTAGGAGTTTTGTCTGTGTTGCTCTGGGGGCTTGGGATGAGTGTAGTAGTCTCATACTCAAGTCCGGCACAGCAAGTCATACTTAATCGCGTTGCCAGCAGTGCGGTTCAGAAAGCGGTGTCGGCAGCTACAGCGATTGGGTTTATGGTGCAGATGCTTGGGTTGGGTGTTGCTGGTACCATGGATGCTCTCGGGCTTATGCCAGTGCTGAGTTTCCAAGCATTGTGTATCGTTCTCGGAGCCTTCGCTGTAAGGCGGCTCAACCCTCAGGTACCGATTCGCACTAGTTCTGATTCAACCCTGAACAATATCCTGGCAGGCCTAAAAGCTGTCTACCGACACAAGGTTATCCTGCAAGTGCTTACTATCAACTTCGTATCCAGTATTTTTAACGCAGGCACATTCATGACCGTGTTTCCGTTCATTATCAAACGCGTCTACGACGGCGATGCCTTATTGTTATCCATGATGATGATTATTTTTTACGGAGGCGCTACGGCGTCGAATTTCATTATGATTCGGTTAATGCCTCTGACNCACCCCGGTAAGATCTTTCTNATTACGCAGTTTTCGAGAATGCTAATTTTGGGAATAATATGGATTAATCCGAGCTTCTGGTTGTTTGCTCTCGCTACTATCGGTTGGGGNCTTAATATGGGAGTGACTACGACTTTAGCNCGNACAATCGTGCAGGAATCCGCCAGTGAAGAATATCGGGCTCGTATACTTTCGGTTTACAGTCTTGGGCTATTAGGCAGCCCACCGATTGGGGCTCTGATTCTAGGTTGGATTATCGAGTCCTTCGGTACCTTAAACGCCTTGGTTCCGGCAATGTGTATTTCTATAGCGCTTTTTGTTTATGGGGTATTTTGGAGCGACGTTTACAAATACGAGTCGCCAATACGCTAACACAAACAGAAGAATTAGAAATCGAATCGGTAGCTATCTTCGTCGCTCACCACNTTGCCTGCAGTGGGTGTGGCAAAGTGAGTCCCAATCACCAGNGTTGGTGTATCGGCCAGCTCCTTGAGTACATTCTGGCGGCAGCGCNTTGCGGCTTCCTGATCTTCATCGAAGCTCACGGCCCAATGAGGCCGCGCGATTTGACANGGGTGATGCATCATGTCNCCGGTGATCAGCGCTTTCTCTCCTTTGGATTCGATCGCCACACTCACGTGACCTGGTGTATGGCCTGCGGTCGGTATTAGTTGCACTTCGTCTGAAATTCTGTGATCCGTCTCCACCAGATCAACAAGGCCTGCCTCGAATATNGGTGTTACTGAATCCTCAATGACTGATATCTGGTCTTCAGATTCACTCTTNGACCAATAGTGGTATTCCTCCCGGCCNAGCAGGTAACGGGCATTTGGGAAGGNTGGCTGCCANGTATCCCCAACTTTCATGGTATTCCAACCTACNTGGTCTACATGTAAATGTGTACATACTACATANTTAATTGCTTCCCGGTCACAGCCGGTGGCGGCAAGGTCATGCANAAATTCGGTATTAAGCGCTTGGTTGGCTGTTATCTTGCGAGGTTTGTCATTCCCAACACAAGTATCTACTAAAAGATTAAAGTCCCTTGTTTGTACAAGCAAGGCATGTATTGAGACTAGAAGCTNGCCTTCGGCGGAAACGAAATAGGGATAGAGCCAGGGTATCTCTTGTAATGCTTCGGGTCGGGCTTCCCGCATGAACGGGTATTTTTCGTAGTACTCAACTGGTAGCAGTAATTCCAGAATACGAGTGACAGATACCTCGCCTATTTGCCAGCGTAACGATTGTTTTCCAGACATATTTTCATTACCGTTAATTGAATGTTCCTGGGAAGGTGAATATCAGTATTGTAGCAATATAGGCCAATCTGGTCCTTTCGCTGCTACAAGTTAGATTTATTATTTGCCTTAAATCTGTAATATTGGTGAAAATACAGAAAAGACTCTCTAATTCACCCAGCCATCTCGGGTTGTAAGGAAATACTATGAAGAAATTAAAGCCTATCCCTCATCTATTAAGAGTTTTAACCGTGCTGTTGCTCGCTACGTGTGCGAGTGCGCCGCTGCTGGATCTCGACGTTCTGCGTACCGCTGAGATTAACAACTTTAGGACACCGGCTTCTACCGTAATGTCGAGTGGGCAGCCTAACGAGACTCAATTAAAAGTGATGGCGAGCGCTGGAATACAGCACATCATCAACTTACGGACACCTCAGGAAGAGATTGATTTCGAGGAACAGGCAGTCGTCGAAGCGCTCGGCATGGAGTATTACTCGATTCCAGTGGCNGGCGCTGGTGGTATTAATGCAGCGAATGCTCAGTCCCTAGAGGAAATTCTGGGAGCATTAGATGGTGAACCAGCACTAGTGCATTGTGCGACCGGTAATCGNGTGGGTGGCTTATTCGCGGTTAATGCCTTTGCNTCAGGTTCTAGNATAGACGCGGCCATTGCAGAAGGGACTCGTTGGGGCATGACCTCTGAACGCTTGCAGCAGGCGGTCCGCCAGAATCTATTAGATAATTAATCTAAATCAGAAAGAATTCTGTTCGAGATAAGCCTCTTGCAAAGGAATGAATATTTTTAGCGTCTACGGCTGTAAGAATTCGTTGAATTGTTGCTGATTTCTTTNCCCCGCAATTACTGACCTTTTGTTAGNCTTGCCAAACGGGGAATGCGGTGTGATTATCGCTACTCTGCACCTAAAATAATGGTCCGGTTAATAATAAAAATAAGGAGGAAGAAGCCATGCGCTCNCTACAACTGTATTTCTCTATTCTATCCCTGGTAATTGTTAGTTTTGTATTNTCAAACTCGGTCTTTGCCCAAGGTTTTGTCAATCCCTATGCAACGCCCATGGAACCGTGGGCCAAAATGCCTGGAGGGCGCACGATGGGAGCAGTTGGCGATCTGGANATTGACCCTGACGGTGAACACATTTGGGCAGTCGTGCGCTGTGATGCGACGGCACCAAACCGCTTCGGTAATGAGTGCGTGGATTCTGATTTGGACTCGGTACTTAAATTCAATGGTAATGGAGAATTAGTAGAGAGCTTTGGCGGTGGGATGTTCATATGGCCTCACGGGATTGATGTGGATTCGGACGGCAATGTCTGGGTCACTGACGCGGTAAACCAGAATAATATTCCGGCCGGTGACCAACGTGGACANATCGTGGTGAAGTTTTCCCCAACAGGGGAAGTGTTAATGGTGCTAGGCACTCCCGGAGAGCAAGGTCCAGGCCCGGATCACTTCACTTCACCTGCTGATGTTGTGATAGGCGACAACGGCGATATTTTTGTGGCAGATGGACACTACGACGATGGTAACAGCCGCGTTGCAAAATTCGACCGCAACGGTAATTTCATTATGAATTGGGGCAAGACCGGCTATGCGCCAAGTGAATTNCGTGTACTACATACGATCGCTATCGANCAGCGCGGCCGACTTTTTGTGGGTGANCGGTCCAACAACCGAATTCAACTATTTACTCAGGATGGTGAATACATAAATAGCTGGACTCAGTTCGGTCGTCCTAGCGGNATTTTCTTCGATGAGAATGACAACATTTATGTAGCNGATTCGGAATCAGATGATCTGCAAAACCCNGGGTGGGAAATGGGAATACGCATAGGCGATGCACGCTTAGGCTGGGTGAACTACTTTGTNCAACTACCCTATGGTGACCCGCGTGATCCGGCAGGTAATGGTGCCGAGTTTGTCGCAGCCGATGCGGCAGGTAACATGTTCGGAGGCGAGCCTAGGCCCCGGAAGTTGCAGAAGTATATGCGCGTTAGACCCTGAATTTTATGTTTTATTGGAAAATAAGCTTCCTTAAGATTTGCTAGGGGCCTCAGGTGAGTATTGGGTTTCTCTGAAATTTCATGCAGTTTTCTTAGTTGACCTTAGGGGCCTAATCACCAGTTAGATCACTAGAGCCATTCGCTTCGTCGGTTGAAAGTTGCGGTTCGGCGCCTAGTTCCTTGACCTTCGCGATTATGGCTTTATATTTGGTCCGACCAATATGGTCTGACCAATTTACCTTGTTGCTCATATGCCGCATACCAACACTAAAAGTCATGAGATCGCGAATATTTTGCGTACTGAAATACTGCGTCAACAGTATCGCAGTGGTGAACGTATGCCTTCCGAACGCGATCTGGCGTCTAGATTCGATGCCAGTCGTGGTGCTGTGCGAGAGGCTCTGTCACAACTCGAGCAATTGGGACTAATCAACACCCAACCCGGCGGAGCCCGAGTACGGGATATTGAATCAGCTAGCATCGCTATACTAGGTCCACTCATGGAGCTTCAGGACACCCCCGATCCTAACCTGGTAGATCAGTTTATACGCACCTTCGGAGCTTTGGCTGCCACTACAGCGCGCGAAGCATTAGAGAAAGCTACACCCGAACAACTGAACCGAATGCAAAAAATGGTCGTATCACTTAGCAATTACAATGGAGATTCGGACTCCAAGCACGCTCAATGGACGGAATTTTTCCAATATCTAGGTAGTGTTGCCGACAATCTAGTGGTTCGTCTGATAAGCAACGATCTTCAGGCGCAGTTTGTTGAACAGATGGCTGAGCTAGATTTGAAGTCGGCCCCGGCCCGGAAGAAACAAAACGTAAATCAGGTGTTAGGCTTGGTGAGACAAGGCCTGTCAGGAAAGGATGCAGAATTATTTTTTTCGGGCATACAACTCTATTTTGATGAGCTGCGGTTCTCAGTTGTAGAAGAACTTGAGGCCAGACTTGGCAGTTACCAGAAAAAGCAAGTTAACAAGAAGGATATAAAACCAATCGTCAGTAGCTCAACATCAACAAGGGAAGATTTAGGAGTAGTTGCATGAAGCGCATAGTAGTACCAATTGGGATTTTGGCGGGGTGTATCGCAGTAGCGGTATACTTAATTAGAAGCCCTACCCAAGTGGGAGAGGTGGCCCCAGAGCTAATTCCCATAGCAGTTAGAGTAGCCGAAGTACAACTTGAATCTGTTCAGCTTACGGTTGAATCCCAGGGTAAAGTACAGGCNGCTCAAATAGCCAGTTTATCAGCGCCGGTAGCNGGGCCTATAGCCTGGATTTCGCCAGCNTTGGAGGCGGGTGGTTATGTNGAAGAAGGGCAAACNTTGCTGCGCCTCGATACCAGCGACTATGAAACTGCGCGTGATCGTAGCCGNGCTGGTATGCAACAAGCTTTAGCTGAGTCTCGCCACGCTGATAGTGAGCTGGAACGGATTGAGGCATTAGCCAAAGATCGTCTTGTTAGTGATTCTCAATTGCAAGATGCACGTCGGATGGCAGAGGTAAACCGGGCGCGTCAGGCTGATGCCGAAGCGATGTATCGGCAGGCAGAACTAGATTATGAGCGCTCCGAGATTAGGGCCCCCTTTAACGCTATTGTAGAAAGGCGTGAGGTTGAGCTGGGCCAATATGTGAATCGAGCTCAAAGCGTCGCGATTCTATACGGAGCTGATGAAGTTGAGGTTAGAGTACCTCTAGCGATACGTCAACTAGGGTACCTAGATATCCCCCTTGGTGCTCGTGGAGAATTGCCAGACAATGAAGCGCCAAATGTCACACTAAAAGGATACTATGGCGGTGAAGAATATCATTGGGAGGGCAAGCTGGTACGTACCGAAGCAACGATTGATCCAAATAGCAATACTGTTCAAACTATCATCAGAGTTGACCAGCCGACAATGCCCGCTGGGCGCAAGAGTTCTGGGTCCCAGAACCTACCACTGCCTATAGGATTATTTGTTGAAGCTGAAATCACCGGTAAACAAATAGATGGAATTATTTCTCTTCCCCGTTCAGTGATTCGCAATAACAACCAGGTATTAGTCGTAGATGCTGAAAACAAAATGTACTTCCGGGATGTTCAAATATATCGCTTAGAAGAAGATCGCGTACTTATATCGAGTGGCCTCTTGCCAGGCGAACTTATTTGTACATCGCCTATACAGGCTGTAGTTGACGGTATGTCTGTGCAACCTGTCAGGGAATTCATTTAGTGGAGCTTTTTCATAAAAAAATTACTAATCGAGGGCTGTTTTGAGAACGCCAATTACATGGTTTGTTAGGAATCCGGTAGCCACTAACTTGATGATGTGGATCTTTCTGGCTGGGGGAGTAATTTCCTACCTTAGCCTGAATCAGGAAGAGTTCCCAGATATCGATTTTGGGATGATTCAGGTAAATGTCGCCTACCTGGGCGCAACTCCAGAAGAATCAGAATCAGGCGTGTGTTTGCGGATTGAAGAAGCGCTAGAAGGGGCCGAAGATATTGAGCGCATGACAACTACTGCACGAGAAGGAGGTTGCGATGCGACTTTGCAGCTGACTAGTGGCGCTGACCTCAATCGAGCACTCAATGACATAAAAGGCAAGATTGATGCTGTAACAACCTTTCCCACTGAAACAGAGAAACCTATTGTTCGAGCATTCAGTTCCAGCGGCAATGTAATGACTATGGCGCTAGCTTCTGATTCTGATGATCGGAATTTGAAAGCGATTGCAGAGGAAATTCGAAATGATCTAATTGATCTTCCAGGGGTATCCACAGTTAACATCGAATATATAAGGCCGCTGGAAATTTCTATTGAGATTTCTGAGTTAGTGCTTCGGCAATATGGGCTAACGCTTGACCAGGTTTCCAGGGCAATAGATCAAGCCTCACTGGACTTACCTGGAGGCACTATTCGCACTGAATCCGGTGAGATTTTGCTCCGTACGAAGGGTCAGGTTTACAGCGGAGACGAATATTCCGATATCATAGTGCAGTCCTATCCGGATGGAACACAATTACGTCTTGGCGATATTGCGACTGTGAAGGATGGCTTCGAAGAAGGTTATTTAGATGCCCGTCTAAACGGCCGCAATGCTGCAATAATTGATGTTCTGCGAATAGGTGAAGAAGATATTGTGCGGGCGGCGCGGGAAGTGCGCGGTTGGATGAATTCCACCGACTTAGATCTACCTAACGGGATGTCGCTAGACGTAATTACAGACTCTGCGCTTGCAACTCAAGACCGTATTACGACGGTAGCCAAGAATGCTTATACGGGTCTCTTCTTTGTATTGATAATTCTTGCTCTATTTCTGCGATTTAAAGTGGCAATCTGGGTTGCAGCAGGAATTCCTATCGCAATTGCTGGAGCGCTTAGCTTATTTTCCTCAGTAGGTTTAACTATCAGTTCGCTTACGGTAATGGGATTTATCCTCGTTCTCGGGATCATAGTTGATGATGCGATTGTGGTGGGAGAACGAATTCACGCGTTTGAAAGAAAAGGTTACTCGAAAGGAGAGGCCGCTGTTGAGGGTACGATGGAAGTTTGTGTGCCGGTTATTTTTGGTGTGTTGACAACGATCGCGGCTTTCCTGCCAATTTTATTGCTCGGTGGTCAGATGGGTACTTTTTTTAATGCTATCGGAGCCGTGGTGGTTTTCTGCCTAGCAGCAAGCTTAGTAGAGTCACAACTGATCCTGCCCGGGCATATCGCTCACCGTAGGACTGAAGGCTATTTATGGGAAAACAGTTTTATTGTTACAAAGTGGCAGTCCATCCAAGGGAAGATCTCTTACGGTATGGAGTATTTTGCAGAACATGGATACCGAAGTCTGCTTGATAAAGTTCTTAGGTACCGATATGCATGTTTGGCGACGGCGACGGGCGTCATAATAATCACGTCCGCTTTATTGTTCAGTGGGCGGGTAATTTTTCAGTTTATGCCCTCGGTGGAAGGTGATGTCGTATACGGTTCTGTACAGATGCCGCCCGGTGTACCTGCTCATGTAACAGAGCAAGCTGTTGCCACTATTGAAGAAAAGGCTATTGAGATTGCCGTTGAGCTCGAAGAACAGTTAGTTGTGATGAAGGCAAATGGNGAGGTGCCTCAATCAACNGAACGAGTAGTAGATAGCATTTTAACAATCATTGGAGGTCAAGCCCCGAGGGNNGGNCCAGNGCGNCCTGNTGGAGCTGGAGGTAGCGCAGGGGCTAGTAATGTNGCGGANGTAGTTATATACCTTACCCCTTTCTTTGAGCGCGGTGAAATTAGTTCAGCAATTATTCGCGATCGTTGGCGTGATAAGGTCGGCACAATTCCCGATGCTTTAGAGCTAACCTTTGTATCAGATGTGTTCAGTGCGGGCGATGCCATTAATTTTCGTCTGGAAGGAAGAGACGAGGAGAATTTAAAGATTGCATCAACACAACTCAGGGAAGAACTGGNGCGATATCCCGGAGTGTTTGACATTACNGATTCCTTTCGAGCGGGCAAACAGGAAGTGCAAATTCAAATTCTCGAAAGAGGTAAAACGTTAGGGTTAACCTTAAATGATGTGGCGATGCAAGTACGNCAGGCGTTTTATGGCTCAGAGTCACAACGCATCCAGAGGGAGACAGATGACATTCGGGTGATGGTGCGATACCCGGAAGCAGAAAGGCAATCTCTCGGCAACTTGGAAGATATGATGATACGCACTCCCAGTGGAGCTGAAGTACCGTTTCTCAGTATTGCCGATTTTTCATTAGGTAATGGCTACTCCAGTATTAACCGGCAGGATGGTCGCCGAGTTATTACTGTGCGCGCCGATGTAGATCGGACAGTGGTGACACCTGAGGAAATTCGTCGGGAAATAATAGGTAAGTTTCTGTCCCCCTGGGAGCGTGATCTTGACGTAGAAATGGTTGTCGGTGGCGAAGGCGAGCAGCAACTCGAATCGTTATCAGAGTTGTATGGCACCTTTCCAATTGCCTTGCTAGTTATGTTTGCCTTGCTTGCGATCCCGCTGAAATCTTATCTGCAACCACTAGTCATTATGAGTGTCATTCCATTCGGAGCCGTTGGCGCGATATGTGGCCATTTTATAATGGGAGCAGACTTGGTGTTTTTCTCCCTTTTGGGAATTATTGCGTTGAGTGGGGTTGTAGTAAATGCAAGTCTGGTGCTAGTCGTTTCTATCAATCGTCTCCGAGACGAGGGTATGGGGATGGTAAACGCAGTTTCCAAAGCTTCAGAAATACGCTTTCGCCCGATTATACTGACTTCAGTTACGACATTTATCGGTCTCGTACCATTAATTTTCACAGCCAATCCAGCCACCTTCTTCATTGTTCCGATGGCTATTTCATTAGCTTTCGGCGTTCTGTTTGCGACATTGATAACGCTGTTTCTGGTTCCCAGCTTGTACCTCATACTTCATGATTTTTTTGATCATGCCTACAACGCCGAGGAGCGGGCACTGGCTTATCAGCACTAGTTGCCGTAATCTAGACTTCGCTTGATAAATCGGAAGTTGCCTGGCCAGGAGCCTGCTGAAGACATTTTGGCGGGGGACTAAAGTGAACGTAATTCAGTCCCTCGGATACTTCGGGGCCATGCCACAGAGCTCTATCGGTTTAACCCAAAAGAACCGTATCGATGTTGCCGGGACCGATGCGCCTGAATTTGCGGCCTTCGGTGAGTATCAAATTGGTGTTCGTACTGTAGAAGTGATTACCAAGAATAGGTTCGATGTCCTGAATACTCCGATACAGTAGCTACCGCGAAAAAAAATCATACACGCATGAGAGACCCTACCATAGAAACCCATTTTCTCCGTGTGCTCGGTCGCAAGGAAGTACTGGCTCTGGCTTTCGGAGCAATGATCGGCTGGAGTTGGGTGGTTCTGTCTGGTACCTGGATCTATTCTGCTGGCACTGTTGGCGCCATTCTGGCTTTCCTGTTTGGAGGCCTGGTAATGCTCGTGATCGGTCTCACTTATGCTGAGCTTGCTTCAGCCCTGCCCTTCGCGGGTGGCGAACATGTATATAGTCATCGCGCATTGGGGACTGGCGCTTCTTTTATCTGTACTTGGGCAATCATTCTCGGATATGTCTCTGTAGCTACGTTTGAAGCAGTGGCACTGCCAACCGTGTTGGACTCCTTAATTCCGGGGCTGGATAAGGTATTTCTTTGGCAGGTAGCCGGCTGGAATGTATACCTCACATGGGTATTAACTGGCGTTACTGGCACCGTAGTAATTACAATTCTCAATATCCGGGGTGTTCGTATGGCCGCTATTGTTCAGTCGGCCGTGGTGCTGGTAATCCTGATCGCTGGGATACTGTTTGTCAGCGGGGCACTGTTAGCAGGCGATGCAATCAATATGCAACCTTTAATTAAAGAGGGTGTGTCTGGTATTACACTGGTACTTGTGATGGTGCCGTTCCTGTTTGTCGGTTTCGACACAATTCCGCAGGCGGCCGAAGAAATCGACTTGCCCTTTAAAGACATTGGCAGCGTGCTCATGGTATCCGTATTGATGGCTATTGCCTGGTATAGCCTGATCGTGTTGGGCGTTGGCTTGGTTTTAGACCAAGCAGCCCTCGGATCAGCTGGTGATGTTGTTACGGCAGAAGCAGGCGCGCGTATTTACGGGGAATTCGGTAGTACTATTCTTCTCTTGGCTGGCCTTGCCGGCATAATCACTAGTTGGAATGCTTTTATAATCGGTGGCAGTCGCGCTATCTACGCACTCGCCCAGAGTGGCTTGCTTCCTTCCTTTCTGGGCACCTTACATCCACAGTACCGCACACCACGTAATGCAATCCTGCTAATCGGAGCACTCTCGGCAATTGGTCCTTTCTTCGGCAGACCGGTTCTGGAGTGGCTGGTCAACGCTGGTGGACTTGGGATCGTTGTTGCCTACGCAATGGTGGCTCTGTCTTTTTTAGTTCTCCGCAGGAAAGAACCGAACTTGGACAGACCTTACAAGGTTCCATTCGGCTATATAGTAGGTTNCACAGCTCTAATTCTTTCCATAGGGCTTGGGATTCTTTATCTGCCAGGCAGTCCCTCGGCATTNCAGTGGCCTGAGGAATGGCTGATTGTGATAGCCTGGTCTGTGTTNGGAATACTTCTGTTTGCCTTGTCGTTTCGAAGTAGACGCAGAGGGGAAATTCTCTGAACAAGAAACTTTATTGAATAACTGTTCCGACATTTTCGGTGATTCGAAAGACCAAGTTTTGGACAAAACAAAACAGGGGTTAAATAGGACTATTAGAGGACCTGTTACTCTTTGTTTCTATTTGATATTGCAGTAAAAACGCGTGTGAGGTACTGTCTTCAANTTATATAGGAAGAGCTTGAATTGAGTGTAAGCCGTGACCACTAAGTCTCTGAAAATAAAAGTTTTTTGGACTAACGTTGAGAGGTCTCNGTAATGTCAGCCTCCCGGAAGTTGATTGGCGTAAGTGGTATAGCCGTGCTGGCCCTGCTTGCGGTCAGTCTCATGCTCTCGTTCCCGTCACTAAATCGCGGATCTTCGGCACAGGAGCTTTTTGGTGCTGATGACATGCGGCAGATGGTAAATACCTATTGTCTGGCTTGTCACAATGATGCTTTGGCTACGTCCGGACTTTCCCTGCAACAGGTTGATTTTGCAAATCCCGGCCCTCATGCCGAAGTTCTCGAAGCAGTCGTTAAGAAACTGAGCGCGCGTATGATGCCTCCTTCGGGTATGCCTCACCCTAACTTTGAAACCTACGAGATCGTGACCGAATGGTTGNAAAACGAACTAGACAAAGCTTGGGCTGCAAATCCGGACCCAGGTCGTATCGCGCCGATTCACCGTATGAATCGCTATGAGTACAACAATACAATTAACAACCTATTGGGACTCGATGTAAATGTGATGGACCTGCTGCCAGGTGACCCGACNGCGGATGGTAGCTTTGATAATATTGCTACTTCTTTACCATTTACCACGGCACACATGGAACGATATATGTCGGTGGCGCGCCAGGTTACTCGTTTGGCTACTGGATTGGCGCCATTGAATCCAAGCGTCTCGACCCACGAGATCCCAGTTTATATGAGTCAGGACTGGCGCCAGACGGAGGACATGCCTTTTGGTTCTCGTGGCGGCATCTCGGTGAGTCACAATTTTCCGGTGGATGGCGAATACCAATTCAAGGTGGATCTCGAGACTAATTACCAGGACTATGTTAAAGGGTTAGGATGGGCGCAACTCCTGGAAGTTCGTTTGGATGGCCGTCTGCTGGAACGTTTCACAGTCGGTGGTGAAGCGCCGGGTATACCAACCCCATTAAGTTTTAGCGGTACTGGTGAGCCAGGCAGTATTGACTGGGAACAATACATGCTTTACAGAGCGACCGAAGGGCTGGAAGTCCGTGCGCCGGTCCAAGCAGGACCACATCAGGTTACCGTATCCTATGTTAGACAGCAGATTGAAAAAGAAGGTATCCCGCAACCGCGGCAGGGAGGTAGGCTCCCGGCTAATTCGGAGGCCTATCTTGATTACCAGAAGGTGCATGCAGTTGAAATCGGTGGGCCTTATGCAACAGCCGAAGGTATAAGAGAATCTCCCAGCTATAACTTGATCTTCTCCTGTTACCCAGAAAGACTGGCTGAAGAGACAACGTGTGCCGCTCAAATCCTCTCGCGGGTAGCCCGTCAAGCTTATCGACGCCCGGTCACCGAAGAAGATGCGACGCTGCTCTTGGAGTTCTTCGATCGTGGACGGGAGCAAGGAGGCAGCTTCGATCATGGTATACAGTTTGCTCTCGAGTTTATGCTCAGCGATCCAGACTTTCTTATTCGCAGCTACAGCGATACTGAACAATTTTCTGATGGAGCAATTTACGAGCTAAACGACTTAGAACTGGCTTCGCGNCTGGCTTTTTTCATCTGGAGCAGCGCTCCTGATGAAACACTACTGGAATTGGCGGAACGGGGGCGACTTTCNGATCCGGTGGTCTATGACCAGCAAGTGCGGCGAATGCTNGCTGACGAACGTGGTGTTAACACGCTAGTGGAGGATTTTGCGGCCCAGTGGTTGAACCTAAGGCGCCTCGATGANGTTACTATTAATACAGTACTCTTTCCCCATTATGATGTAAGCCTGCTCGAAGCGTTCGGTCGGGAAACGGAACTATTTATCCGTGAGACGTTACGCACAGATTCCAGCATCCTCGATCTGCTGAGTGCTGATTATACTTTCGTAAATGAAAGATTGGCTCGGCACTATGGTGTAGAAGGCATTTATGGTAGTCGCTTCCGCAAGGTAGAGTTACGGGATAACACGCAACGCGGCGGTTTACTGGCTCATGGGGCTTTGCTCACGGTAACTTCGTATCCTGGCCGCACTTCCCCGGTACTTCGTGGTAAGTGGCTTTTAGATAATCTGTTAGGTACGCCTCCGCCATCTCCACCANGCAACGTGCCAGCTCTGACAGAGGTAAACACCGGGCAAATTCCGAAAGGAATTCGTGAAAGGCTAGCACAGCATCGAAGCGACCCCGTTTGTTCTTCATGTCACACCGTGATTGATCCGATAGGCTTTGCGTTAGAAAATTTTGACGTAATAGGTGCCTGGCGTGAATTTGATGAAGTCGGAAACCCAGTCGATCCAAGTGGCAACTATCCAGGTGGAGTTGAGTTTGCCGGTTTTGCTGATCTTCGGGACTGGATGCTGGAACGGGGCGATCGATTCGCGCATAACGTTACAGAGAAACTAATGACCTATGCNCTAGGGAGACGGGTTGAGTACTACGATCAACCGGTTATNCGNCAGATTGTGCGAGANGCGGCATCAGAAAATTACAGCTGGTCGTCAATTTTGCTGGGTGTCGTTAAGAGCGCGCCCTTTAAAATGAGTAGGGCGCCTGTGCAATTGGCCGAGAATATTAGTAACTAATGAAAAGGATCCGATTGNNCGGGCGANTGGACTGATACAAGAGACATCTACCCATTGATTCTGTTACATTTGACCAATAAAGGTTTTCCCTATCCCTATAGAGAGGAAACAAGATGATTAATAACGGGCAGCAGGACAAAATCAGCACGGTCCATATTGGCACTAAAAAGGCCATCTCTCGNCGTACTGTGCTGAAGGGTGCAGGTGCCGCACTGGCGTTGCCAATGCTGGACGCTATGACGCCAGCTTTNGCCCAAGCTCCTGCTCCGATTCATCGTTTTCAGACTGTCTATATTCCTAACGGCATGGCTATGGAGTATTGGTCACCGGCTACTTTTGGTCGCGATTTTGAAATAACCCCGGTGCTAAAGCCCCTGAGCCGCTATAAGGATCGTATGCTTTTGTTGTCCGGCCTCAATGCCAACTGGAACATTGCCCACGCGGGAGCAGGCGGTTCATTCCTAACTGGTATAACCCAAGGTGGTCGAAACGAGACAGAGATTCTTGCTGATGTCTCTGTTGACCAGTTGTTGGCCGATAAGCTGGGTCAAGAGACACAACTGGCCTCTCTCGAACTTTCTATGGATGCACCTGCACTGGCGGGTGCCTGCACGGCTAACTTGAGTTGTGTGTATACTCATACCCTATCTTGGCGCGGGCCTACTGAACCGTTACCAACAGAACACAATCCACGAGCAGTCTTTGAGCGCCTGTTTGGAGATGGTGGCAGTACTGCCAAGGATGCCAGGGAACTTAGACTCAGTCAGCAATCTAGTATTCTCGATGCCGTGTTGGACAAGCTATCTGGGCTGGAATCGAAAATCGGTGCTGAAGACCGTCACTTGGTACATAGCTATACAGAGTCAGTGCGTGACATCGAACGACGCATACAGAAAGCCGAGGAGCAGATCGACCTGGATCTTCCGGAGCTCGCTCAACCCGCCGGCGTGCCTCCTGTTTTCGAAGATCACATGGAGATCATGCAAGACTTGCAGGTGCTAGCTCTGCAGACTGATCTCACGCGCGTAATAACTTTCATGATGAGTAAAGAACAAAGTCCGCGCCCCTATCCTCAGATCGATGTGCCCCAAGCGCACCATCCGCTGTCTCACCACAACAATGTACCGGAGCTGGTGGAGCGTATGTCGAAGATAAATACTTACCACGTGCAACTTTTCACCAACTACGTAGATAAGCTAGCTGCCATACCCGAAGGGGATGGCTCGCTGCTGGATAACGTGACTATTCTCTATGGAGGAGGAATTTCCAATAGTACGGGCCATTCCGGAACTAATCTGCCTGTATTTCTGGTTGGCGGTGGTGCGGGCTGGTTGAAAGGAGGAGAACACATCCATTACGCTAACAAACCTACTATGGCTGACTTGCACCTGAGTTTGATGGCTAAGTTCGGACTACATATAGACAAGCTGGGTGGAAGCACCGGGCCGATTCCTATTTAGCGCTCTGACAACAACGCTAGAAAAATAATCATGACTCCAGGCTGGCGAAAACTTCTACTTATTGGCTCGGTCTTCTTCGTTGTGCAATCCTATGCTCAGAACATGCCAGCCATTGTCAGCATGGCCAAAGAGGCAGACTGGAAAAACCTCGAATCTCTGCTCGAAGACGGGCTTAATCCTAATGTTGTTTACGGAGACGGCACTACAGCGCTTCACTGGGCCAGCTACCATGATAGCCTTAATGGCACAAAAAATTTGCTGGATGCCGGAGCGGATGTTAATGCATCTACCGACCTTGGCGTAACACCTCTTTGGTTGGCGGCGGAGAATGGAAGCGTCTTGATTACTGAAGCGCTTTTAGATGCTGGGGCCGATCCCACCATCCCCTTGCTCTCTGGTGAGACTATAGTGATGACTGCTGCACAAAGTGGTAATGGAGATGTAGTCAAGACATTACTGGCCGCGGGTGCTGATCCCAATGTCGCAGTGACTCGTGATCAAACTGCCCTAATGTGGGCGGCAGGCCGGGGATATTCAGCTTCTGTCGCAGCTTTGATCGAGTATGGGGCGGACGTCCATGCCCGATCGTTGGTGCGCCCCCAATATGTAAAATCCGAAAAAGTACAAGACAGCCATCCTGCATACAAGTATTGGATCGAACAAGGTGGTGACACGGCTCTAATGTTTGCAGCTCGCTCCGGTGATCTGAAGTCAGCTCAGCTACTTGTAGAAGCTGGAAGTGACGTAAACGAACTGTCAGCTTTCGGTACTAGTCCTATCATGATGGCAGTTCACGGAGGTAATTCAGAACTTCTGGACTACCTTCTGGAGAATGGAGCCGATCCGGATCTAAATGGTAGTGGTCAGACAGCACTCCATGACGCGGTTTTGCGTGGAAATCCTGAAACGGTAGAAGTCTTGATCAAGCACGATGCAAACTTAGAGGCTGTTCTAGAAAGCCCCACACCCACTCGACGCCAGTCTACTGACTATAGTTTTCATGATGCGCTGATCGGAGCAACACCACTCTGGCTTGCAGCCAGGTTCTCCGAACCCCTAATTATGGAGGCTCTTTTAGACGCGGGGGCCGATCCCCTGGTAGTCGTAGAAATCAATTACCCGGCGCAGCGACTTGGTGAACTCTACATCGCTGATGAAGGACCAATTAACTTGGTGATGGCAGCCGTCGGACTCGGGCATCCAAGGTTACGAATGAGCTGGGGCACAGCCGAACGACGGGCAGGGCAACTGCAAGATCGGCAATCGCTTGTGCTGGATTCTGTCAGGGTGGCCGTGAGCGCAGGAGCAGAGATTAATGCCCAAAATACAGACGGACAAACTGCACTGAACTTTGCCAAACAGCGCCGCTATGGATCTGTCGTCGCCTTCCTAGAAGCTGCGGGTGCTGCTGAGTAATACTATTCTGATCTTGAGGCCCAATAACATTGGGGCTATCAATCCGGTGTTAAGTCCGTAAATTAGGGCCAGCCCAGTTATAATTCATCTTTTATACGTCTCTATACAGAAAGGGGTGATCTATGCGATTTTTTTCTTTCTTTCTAGCTTCTGCTTGCTTATTCCCAGCGTCTAGCGTGTCAGCACAAGATATTTTCGCAGGCATTCCAGTTGAGCCTCGTCCCTCGGATTATATCCATTGGAATGCAGAAGAGTTTGAGG
>NZNL01000043.1 GCA_002694855.1 Gammaproteobacteria bacterium | reverse complement strand
CACCTGACTTACTTACATGGTTGGCAGGAAGGCGCTGTCATATCAAGTCTTAATGCGCTTAATAATCTCTTGGATATTATGGAGGTTTAAAACCGGGTGAATAACTATAGCTAACACTGAGGAAGATGTTTGTAAGCAAGAAGGCTTATATCGCTGTTAACCTCGTATGCTCTTCACCTCTATAAAACTAAAACAAGCCTGTATTTACTTTTCTCGCGAATAATTACTGTAGTATGGTTTCAAATACTTCTAATCTAGTTTGAGAGTTTAATGATGGCTGAGATGCTTACTCATGTAAAAAACAACCTAATATTAATGATTGGCACAAGTTTACTCGTACTTTTAGGCGTCGGGTTTCTGATCTTCTCCAGTGTATGCCCGTGCGCAGTGGCTCCTGGTGGATATTTATTTGGAGAACGCGTAGACGCCCCGGTAGCGGATTGGAATCTAACCACCGCTAACCAGGAGAATCTCTGTCAACTCCAGATTTGGGCTGGAATTCGCCCTCATTCCATAAATCTTAACTGTATGGCTACTCCGGAAGGGGAACTGTTTCTTAGTTGCTCAGTCTGCGATAGAAAATACTGGGCGTCTAAAGTGGGTCCGAACGAAGAAGCGGCCCTTAGGCTCGGCGAACTTGTTTATCCTGTAGCGCTAAACCGAGAAACAGATCCTGAGACGATGGACAGGGCATTCAGGGCTAGAGTTTTGAAGCTGCAGCATACTGACCTAGAAACCATGGTGACGCCCCGTCCACCCCTAGATCAGGTACGCTTTGATCATTGGTGGACTTTTCGTGTTATGTCTCGTAGTTGAATATAACTGGGGCGGAGCTTTATTCTGCAAGAATATTAAATAAATGGGTTATAGAAGTAGATTTTATTAAAGTAAAACATTTAAAATATACTTTAAAATATTGATATATGGTTATTAAATAACCAGCTATCAATAATTTGCACTCTCTGTAATATTCTTAGCTAATGCGCAGAAACACTAAATAGCTGAATAAACTCTAGGAGATTGATGATGAAAAATATAACGATACTTAGTTTTATATTTTCGACACTTATAATACTCGCATCGGCCCAAACCTCGATGCCTCCCGCCTTTTATGTACAAGCGAATAACATAGCAACGGCATTAGCGAACTCGTTTGAGCAAAGACCAACCCTAGGAATCAGTACCATCAATCGCGGTGATGACTACACTATAAACCTTATCCGGCGCACTGCACCAGCTGGGGCCATTGTCCACGAAGACGGTACAGAACTTCACTACATTACTGAAGGAGCTGGCGTTCTAGTAACGGGTGGTGTTTCAGTTAGACCTCCAGGAGGTGGACCGGCCGATATAGAAGATGGATTTGCACAGCGCGTATCGGTTGGCGATGCAATACTTATCCCGGAAGGCACGCCACACCAATATACTTCAGTGGAAGGTGTTGTGGGGTATCTTGAAGTACGTTTTAAGGCGGCTCAATACTAGGTTTATATGGATTGAAGAATTAGAGCGCTTAGAAGCTTAGTAGAGAGTGGTATTGGGAATGCGTAAAGAAGCAAAGGTAAATCATGGTTCTAAAAAAACTGGTTAAACTCTTAGTGTTTACAATGATTAGCACATCATTGGTCGCTCAGGATTATCAGCCGAATTTCATTTTAATTATGGCTGATGACTTAGGATACGGAGACCTTGGCGTTTACGGATCCACATTGATCAAAACTCCAAACCTAGATCAAATGGCCGCTCAGGGCGTGCATCTTACTTCGTTTTATTCGAGTGCGAATGTTTGCACCGCGGCTCGTGGCGGACTACTTACGGGGCGCTACCCTATTAGATTAAATTTGGTTTCAGATGTGGCGAGGCCTACTAACGACATTCACCTGCCGGAAAGCGAAACTACGCTAGCGGAGACATTAAAAGCAGCTGGTTATGCCACAGCAATTTTTGGAAAATGGCATCTGGGCTCGCGTGAAGAGTGGTCGCCTTTGAATCATGGATTTGATGAATTTTATGGGGTCTTGCACAGTAATGATATGTCTCCATTCATACTTTATCAGAACGAGCAACAAATCGAGGAACCTGTAAACCAAAGTACCTTAACCCAGCGCTACACGGAGCAAGCTCTGCGATTTATAGAAGAAAATCAAGATGACCCTTTCTTCATTTACTTGCCTCATACCTTCCCACATGTTCCTTTATTTGTTACTGAGGAGTTTGAAGGGCAGTCCGAAGCCGGCCTTTACGGAGATGTGGTTGAGACGCTTGATTGGAGCACCGGTACGATATTGAACAAAGTCCAGGAATTGGGTCTGGATGAAAATACATTAGTAATTTTTACATCCGACAATGGACCTTGGTTTGAGGGAAGTTCAGGGCCGCTTCGCAGCAGAAAGGCGACTTCCTGGGAAGGGGGGTTAAGGGTGCCATTCATTGCGCGGTGGCCGGGTGTGATTCCAGCTGGCTCTGTATCTCATGAGCCGGCAATGAATATAGATATATATCCAACTTTTACCAGGCTCGCCGGTAGCACGTTACCGACCAGTCAGGTGGTCGATGGGAAAAATATACTCCCACTACTAGCAAATGGTGAAAAAACACCGCATGAAGCGTTGCTTCTATTTAATAACGACCGGATCGCGGGCGTTCGAAGTGGGCGCTGGAAATTGGTTGTGGAGTCTTTCTATCGAACTGCAATCGCCAGCTTTGACAACACATCTTCGTACTATGCGCCAAACGGTCTTTTATTTGACCTGGAAAAAGATCCTTCTGAAACGTATAGCTACACCCGTGAGAATCCATCAGTAGCGACGCGTCTTCGGAAGTTGCTTGAGGCCGGTCAGGAAGAGTTTTCCTCTGCCGTGCTTCCCGACATGTGGAATCGTTAGTAAAAACCTGAGCTCATTAATACAGCTGGTAATCTTTATATAGTGGCTGTGTATTATGAGGAATTTTATCAGCTTGTTGAAAATCAAGGTTTCCAAATCTGGGACGGAACGCTTAGCACCTTAAAACCTGCCGTTGATGGAAAAACTTTCAGCGCGGTTAACCGGATTACCGTATTCGAAGATGTGGCGCTTGGTCCAGCCGGAATGGCGATGGCCGCTTTTCTCTATTTCTATTTCGCTTATGACACGCTTGCTAACGTAGGCGAGTTGTACTATTCGAATACCCCTGTTTCTTTTGACTTGATTCCGGATTTTTGAGCTAAGGACCAAAGGCTCAATCAATTGGTCTTTTGAAAAAGAGCTTGTATCCAGTGATTTCTGCGCTGGAGGTCGTAAATAAGCCCTCACGTAAGCCTCCGCTCTGCTTATCTCCGTATACTTCCTTTATGGTCACGAGTTCCCAGCCCTCAGTTCCATGCTCGTGGAGTTGATTGTGCCATTGTTGTTCTGGGTGTTTCATTCGTTCCGCATCTGCATCTACTATTAAGTATTCCCATTTGGTCATTTAGCCCCCCTTTATTCTTCTAATACGATGCATGTTGATTGATAGGGCCATATCTCACAATCCGGACCCTGGTAAAAGTACCAAAAAATAACCAATATAATAAACAGTGGAGCAGTTAGGGGAAGGCTACGAATTAGAAATGTAAGTAAAGTTTTAATCTTTTAGTCTCCCGTCCGGTATAACGCTCTATGTATAGCCCCTTCATGTCTTTTATGGCTCTTGATTATAAACGTATGTAAATGAGTAGATACTATAACTATAAAGGCGCGGCGGTAAGACCTACCGCTCTAAAATCAACTCTCTGTTATAATGGCGAATTGACTAATTGGCGCNATGGTAATGACTNCNCATAGATGCCGGCATCAATCGAAAAAATAAATAGGTTAGTTAAAAAGATAGCTAATTTTATAATTTGTAGCTCACCGCGGTATTAGAATGACAATAGCTATTTCCATAAAAGATCTCGACAAAACCTATGCGAACGGGGTTGAGGCTCTTAAGGGAGTTTCTCTGGAAGTACAGCAAGGTGATTTTTTTGCTTTGCTGGGACCCAATGGAGCCGGTAAGTCAACGATTATTGGTGTGATATCCACGCTGATAAACAAGTCTGGGGGCAGTGTTGAGGTTTTTGGCCGTAGCGTTGATACCCATATATATGAGACCAAATTGGATTTAGGGGTCGTACCTCAAGAGATTAATTTCAGTCAGTTTGAAAAGGTAAAAGATATCGTATTGACACAAGCGGGGTATTACGGTTTGCCCCGTAAACTGGCTAGGGAAAGATGTGAAAAATACCTGAAAAAACTTGGGCTTTGGGAAAAGCGCTCCGAGAGGTCACGCTCACTATCAGGCGGGATGAAAAGACGTTTAATGATTGCTCGAGCTTTAGTTCATGAGCCTCGTTTATTAATACTGGATGAGCCCACGGCGGGAGTTGATATAGAGCTAAGGCGCTCAATGTGGAATTTTCTTACCGAGATAAATGCTGATGGTACGACCATTATACTGACGACGCATTATTTAGAAGAGGCTGAACAGATGTGTAGGAATATTGCCATCATTGATGAGGGTGAAATTATAGAAAATACCAGCATGAAGAAACTGATTGGAGAGCTGGACTCGCAAGTATATATCCTAGACACAGCGAACGAAATGAACGGTAAGCCAGAAATTACGATAGATGATGTCTTGATACACCGAATTGACGCCCATAGTCTCGAAGTCAAAGTGCCAAATGGTCAACTTATTAATGAGGTATTTAAGGAATTGGATAAGCAGGGCCTAGAAATTAGTAGCATGCGCAACAAAACAAATCGCCTAGAACAATTATTTCTGTCACGGCTAAGAAATAACGGAAACGACTGAAAAATATATGTTTGAAAATCACAAGTTTATTGCATTTGAGACTATCGTAATAAGGGAAATACGGCGTTTTTCCCGCATCTGGTTACAGACCTTAGTGCCACCAGCTATTACTATCGGGTTGTACTTCGTTATTTTCGGCAATCTTGTAGGCCGGCGCATCGGAGAAATGGACGGGTTTCAGTATATGGAATTCATAGTGCCGGGTTTAATAATGATGGCGGTAATTCAAAATTCGTATTCGAACGTAGTGTCCAGCTTTTTTAGTCACAAGTTTCAGCGTAGCGTAGAAGAGTTGTTAGTGTCCCCGATCCCCAATTATGTAATTCTGATGGGATTTGTTGTAGGTGGTATGGCTAGAGGGTTAGCAGTAGGAGCGATAGTAACTACAATGTCATTGTTTTTTGCTGATCTAAGTATACAAAGCTTCCCGATTACAATTGCCGTAGTCCTGATGACTTCTGTGGTTTTCTCCCTCGCGGGATTTATTAATGCGGTGTTTGCGGATAGCTTTGACGATATTTCGATCATTCCAACTTTTGTGTTAACACCACTTATCTACCTAGGGGGCGTGTTTTATTCTATACAAATGTTGCCACCATTTTGGCAAGTAGTTTCAAGCCTTAATCCGATTTTCTATATGGTAAATACTTTTCGCTACGGCATACTGGGCAGTTCAGATATTGATGTGTACTGGGCTTTTATGATTATGGGCGTGTTTATTTTGGTGCTTTATATAAGTTGTATTTGGTTGCTTAGGCACGGTACCGGAATTCGTAATTAAGGCGTGCTCGATGTCTGAAAATCCGCTGGGAGAGAAAACAAAGTATCCACTCAAATACGATCTGGGACTTCTTTTCCCCATCCCCAGGTCGCCGACTCGGTCTTTGCTTGATATAGAAAATAATATGGTTATGCACGGCATTGATCATTGGCGTGCTTATGAAATTTCATGGCTGGATCAGACGGGAAAACCGCAGGTAGCGGTTGGTGAGTTTTTCTTTAATTCGGAATCTGAAAATATTATTGAATCAAAATCTTTGAAGCTTTATCTAAATTCTTTGAACGATGAAACGCACAAAGATGTTGGTGAGGTTATTGAAAAGATTTCCAAAGACCTATCTAGAATAAGTTGTTCCAATGTTAAAGTAGTGTTGNTTCACCCTTTTGAAATCAAGGANCCCATAGCTAATAATAGGTCCGGAANTTCTATTGATTCAGAGTTGATTGAATGCCGAAGTAGTCATCCCGATGAAACGGTTCTGCAAACAGAAACTGATATTATATTCGATGCGCAGTTGCACTCAGACCTATTTAGATCCAATTGTCCCGTGACCGGCCAACCTGACTGGGCAAGCTTCCACATTAAGTATACGGGTCCGAAAATTAAACCAGACAGTCTGCTCACATACTTATGCTCGTATAGGCAACACGAAGGTTATCATGAGGAATGCACAGAGCGTATTTACCGCGATATCATGCATCGCTGTGGTCCGACTGAATTAGAGCTTAGTTTAAATTATTTGCGACGAGGCGGTATCGATATTAACGTTTACCGGTCGACTAAACCGATNNCAAGAGATTCAATAGGAACCAGAACTGTGAGGCAATAGGCATTATGATTAATANATTTTAAGCCACAGCATCGCCCCTGAAAAATACGATGTTAGGTATAAGAAGCAAAGGCAGATGAGGGGGTGTACCATCAAAGAAACTATGGTGAGGTGTCCGAGTGGTTGAAGGAGCACGCCTGGAAAGCGTGTAGAGGTTAACACTTCTCGAGGGTTCGAATCCCTCCCTCACCGCCATAGACTATAAGTGATATGCTAGTATCGCTTATCATCAAGTCGCACAAGTAGCACCGCCAAGGAGTCAAAATGTCCATTAGGTCAGTTTATATCTCGGTACTAATTTATTTTACGCTCTCCATTTCGGCGAATTTATATGCCGCTGACTGGCCTAGTTATGGAGGTGATAATGGCTCACAAAAGTATTCAGCGCTAGACCAAATTACGGCTCAGAATGTAGACAACCTAACCGTAGCCTGGAGCTGGGACAGCGTGGATAACGCGACAGTTGATGCAAACGTAACGGGGGGTAATGCAGGAGCGGTACCAGGGGCATACAAGGTTACACCGATTGTTGTTGATGGTGCTATGTACGTTCCCACGTCATTCGGGCGCGTGGTCGCTCTGGATGCAGAAACCGGCCGAACACGGTGGGTATTCGATACGAGAGCCTGGGAGGCAGGACGACCAACTAATCTTGGCTATAACACCCGTGGTGTCGGCTACTGGGAAGGAAATGGGAAGCAAAGGATATTCTTTGCCACTAATGATTCTTACTTGTGGTCTCTGGACGCAGCTAACGGGCAACCGGATTCCGCTTTTGGGAACGATGGCAGGGTAGATCTTAGCCAGGGATTAGGCAGGGAAATTGATAAGAAGCTATACGGTGTCGTTTCGCCAGCGCTGGTGACGAATAATAAGGTCATTGTTAATTCAGTCGTCTTTGACGTTCCCCGATCCAAAGAGATGCCTCCGGGTCATGTTCGCGCGTTTAATCCAGAAACAGGTGAGCTTGAATGGATGTTCAAAACCATTCCTCAGGCTGGCGAGTTTGGTAATGAAACCTGGGAGGACGGTTCCTGGGAATATTCAGGCAATACAAATTCCTGGACTATTATGAGTGCGGATGATGAGTTAGGGATCGCCTACATCCCTATCGGTACCCCTACAAATGATTGGTATGGCGGCCTACGTAAAGGAGATAACTTATTTGCAGAGAGTTTGGTAGCGGTGGATGTCAATACCGGTGAGCGGATCTGGCACTTCCAAATGGTTCATCACGGTGTGTGGGATTACGATTTACCAGCTGCACCTACACTCGTGGACATTACCGTGGATGGTCGTCCGATCAAGGCTGTTGCTGTGATTTCTAAACAAGGATTTACCTATGTATTCGATCGTGTAACTGGCGACCCTGTCTGGCCTATCGAGGAACGGGAGGTTCCGCAAAGTAGCGTTAGCGGAGAACGTCTTTCCTTGACTCAACCTTTTCCAACCAAGCCGGATGCATTTGAACCCCAGGGTATTAGCGACGAAACTCTGATAGATTTTTCGTCGGAATTGCGACAAGAAGCCCTGCAGAATATCGAAGAATTTGATTATGGCCCCTTGTTTACCCCACCCTCATTGCGTGGAGCAATCCAGTTTCCCGGTTGGGCTGGAGGAGGAGAATGGCATGGTGCTGCTTTTGATCCCGAAACGGGGCTTTATTACATCCCTTCGGCTTCCTCTCCTATTGTCGTGGCACTGGTAGAAGCAAGGAGGGAACGNCAAGGAATGGGTTATGTNCGCGGGGGTGCAAGATCAGTATCCGGCCCCCAGGGTCTGCCACTTATCAAGCCTCCTTATGGTCGCATCACGGCTATTAATCTCAATAGTGGAGANCATGAATGGATGGTGCCTCATGGNGAAGGTATCCGGCAACAGATTATCGACATGGGGATACTTGATCCCGGCCCTGTGGGGAGTTATGACCGGACCGGACCCNTATTAACCAAGACCTTATTGTTTATGGCCCAGCGAGATGGTAATCGCAATCTATTGAGGGCGTTCAATAAGAGCAGTGGTGAAATTATTCATGAGTTTGAATTACCGCTGCCACCTACTGGAACACCTATGTCTTATATGGTAAATGACAGACAGTACNTGAGCATTGCTGTTGGTGGCCGCCAGGATGCGAGGATTCTCAGCCTTGGTCTGCCTTAAAGGGTTTTTGTAAATAAATTTAGTCTATTGCNCTGCGTCAAACTCTAACCTTCGTGCCCCGCCCAGGATGCCAGGGAAAGCGTAATTACCTTCATGGCAGGCATATTCATATATGATTTCATCCTTAGGTTTCCGCAGCATTGCAACTTCTCCCTCCCATGGCTGAGTAAAAGTAAGTGGATCCTCTATAGTAAAGGCGTATTTAATTTTATCTTTACTTAATAGCTCAAATCGTTCAGTTACTATCATTTGGTCGGAGGATCCACGAAAAGACTGCTGAGGATGNAAGTTCTTGGTTTGCACAACTANAGTATCGTTCTCCCAGTATCCAACGGAATCTCCCATCCACTTTTCCATGTCTTGAGAATTATGATCCTTATTTAAAGGAATGACGCGGGCATCGTGAACCATCTCTACTAGTATCAGGACATAATCTCTGGTCTGCACAATTTGGTAATTANTATTATAGAGAGTTGGCAACATGGGTGGGCCCGAGCCTGAGCTAAATGTCATTAAACAGCGTTCGGCCAGGGACCTAACCTCATGGCCGTCGTACGCTTCAACGCCGGGCTGGGAGAGCCATTTTGAGCGCAAGTCATTTCTTGGGTTTTCACCGCCGACATAAGGGATCTGGCCATCTTGTGGACTGATAATTATGGAAGTGCGATATTCACCGTTTATTTCTATAGCATCGGTTCGCGGATCCCACCAAAAACTGTTATATCCAAGATTTGAATTACCATCCGTTGGGGCTTCGCGGTCACCATCAATTGCCTGCCCTGATCGATCGTATCGATCTCGCCAGCGCTGCATTTGTGTCTGGGCCTCTTCTTGGGTCAAAAACCCTTTGTTTCCGAATTCTGAGGGCCTTGAAAGTGGAGTTTGAGAGGCATTAGACCAAATGCCTTGCATGTCGGGNTGCCCATCTTGAGTTCTAGGCATGTCCCAGTTTTGCGCAGTAACACATATTGGAAATAATAAAATAAAGAAAAGGATGTCTCTTTGTTTCATCGATAATCTCCAAGAGGTTAAGCCAAAATAACTACAATCTTTATTTCCTGGGTGGCAGCTTACCTTTGTTATTAACTTGCTACAACGATAACGGAACCAAAATTTGGTGANCGGTTTGAGCTGGCTAGTAAGTTGTTGAGATCTCACAAAGATAGTGTTNTATGNAAGATTNGGTGAAAAATTTATGATTTGTTTTTTCAATTACCAGGAGGAACTCACCGACCGGAATANCAAACTTGCTCATTCTTGATTCGTTGATCAACACGTCGGGAGTAACCAGNTACATTCTATCGTCAATTTTAACGTCTAAAATACCCTCGTTATAGGGAATACGAAGAATGCACTATTGCCTTCTACAGCTACATCATCTTCGCCTTCGCCTACCACGTCGTCCGCTATACCAGANTATCTCCCTTGGTCTAATGGGTTANGAGTCCATACACGCCGATCAATTNCTCCATCGTCGAATATAAAATCTTCCNCTAAAGTACNCACGNCCCGANCCCAGTAAGCAATNATATCGGCCTCAAATTTGCGTATTACGCGTCCACGCCAATCTTTAACCACACCATAAGCTTCAAGGTTGCCATCGAAGAAGTCCTCCAATACCAGTTTCGGTAGTTGGTCAGCGTAGTAAGTAACGCTAGTACTACTACAAGCCGCTAAACTTAGCATCAAGTGGCAAGCCACAAAAAGATCAAGATTTTTCATATAACCTTCCAAAATTAGCGTAGATTGCAAGATCTACGTTACACAGTAGTATTTTGGTTCACTGATTTTTACATAGCAGCTTAGGGTTAACCGTGAAATTTGCGGTATAGTTGAGGATTATGTGTTTTTCTCGGTGTTAAAGAACGGCTTACGAGCCTAGGCAAGATGAGAACTCCAGAACGATTCTTCTTGCGAGTCAATTAAAGGAGCACAATATGCATAAGGCTAAATTCGACAAAAAACAAACAAGGCTCAATGTTTGTCGGCTGGCGGTGCTTGGCTTATTAATTACCGCTTGCAATCCAGTACCTAGTACTTCTAACGATCAAACAACCGCTTTATCCGTAACTAATGCTGCTCTTGAAATGGCTGAGCCAGAACAAGTCGGTATGGATTCTGAACGGCTAAATCGNGTAACAGAGGCCATGCAAGCCTATGTTGATGATGGTCTACTGGCAGGGGTGGTTACGATGGCGGCCAGAGATAATAAATTAGTGCATTACGAATCGGTAGGTTACCGCGATCTAGAATCTCAGGCACTAATGACAAATGATGCAATTTTTAGAATCTATTCGATGAGCAAACCTGTCACTGGTGTGGCTTTGATGATTCTCTACGAGGAGGGAAAATTTCGTCTGGCCGACCCAGTGGAAAAATACATTCCAGAATTTCGCGACCTACAAGTTTACAAAGGTGTCGATGCCGAGGGCAATATCTTAACCGACCCACAGAATCACAAGATGACTATCAGGGAATTAATGAGTCACACGGGAGGATTATCTTACGGTATCTTCGCTCAGTCACCCGTAGATTCAAAATACGTTGAAGCCGGTCTGCTAAGTAATGATGACACTTTAGCGGAATTTACCGGGAAGCTCGGACAGATCCCATTGAAACACCAGCCGGGAAGCCGATGGGAGTACAGTGTTTCTGTAGATGTGCAAGGTTATCTTGTAGAAAAACTATCAGGTCAATCCTTTGGAGAGTTCTTAGAGCAGCGTCTCTTTGAACCACTGGCTATGACTGACACGGACTTCCATGTGCCTGAAGAAAAGGCATCGCGGTTTGCNCANGTTTATGGCTATGACGGNTCTGGCAAGCTCACCCCGGGAGAAGGCTTTCCGAATGCTAATTTCTTAGAAGATCCAGCATTCGAATCCGGAGGTGGNGGGTTAGTATCCACAGCAATGGACTATATGCGCTTCGCTCAAATGGTTTTAAATGGCGGTGAACTNGATGGNGTCAGGATTCTAGCCCCCTTAACCCTGGATTTAATGCACCGTGACCAGACTCCATTAAATATGCAGGGTCCAATGTCAGGAGATGTTGGTGGGACTTCTTTTGGNCTCGATTTTGCGGTAGTTGAAAANCCTGTCGAAGCTGAGGGATATTCCAAAGGTGAATTCTACTGGGGTGGTGCGGCTGGCACATGGTTCTGGATCGANCCAGTTGAAAATCTTGTATTTGTTGGAATGATTCAGCAGTTTGGTCAATTAAGACCTAATGTACGGGCAACCTCAAAACGGCTTTTATATCAATCAATAATGGAGCCACGGGGAATCTAGAACTTAAGCAAACAGGATATAGATCCACATCACCGATAAAGAAAATTAATATGATTGAAATTAAGCATATCTCAGGAGCCATTGGGGCAGAGATTCAGGGCATAGATCTAAGCCAGCCTATAAATAATGAAAATTATCTGCAGTTACGAAGCCTTTGGGTAAAGCACCAAGTAATATTTTTTCGAGATCAGAATATTGGTCCGCAACATCATAAAGCCCTGGCTTCATTGTTCGGCCCGGTTTTAAACCATCCAGCTTACGAGACAGTTGACGGTTTTCCTGAAGTAACAATTCTTGAGAGCACCCCTGAAAACCCAACAAAAATAGAACTTTGGCATACGGATATGACTTTTAAGAAAAGTCCGCCATTGGGCTCTATTGTANGGGGGATAGTTATACCTGAAAAAGGTGGAGACACCATGTGGTCAAGTCTTACGGCTGCTTATCAAGGGTTATCGGATAAGATGCAACAATTTCTGTCCGGGCTCACTGCTGTNCATGATTTTGCGCATGGCTTTAAAGAAAGTTTGGCGGAGCCAGGAGGGCGTGAGCGTCTGAGTCAGGCTTTAAAGGATAACCCACCTGTTGAACACCCAGTCGTACGAATCCACCCCGAAAGTGGAGAAAAGCTGATTTTTGTTAACGAGCTATTTACAACGCATATCACAGACATGACGCAAAAGGAAAGCGACAGCTTGCTTAAATTCCTTTACCGTCACTGTGTAACGCCNGAATANNCCTGCCGATTTCAATGGCGATCAAACTCGCTGGCCTTTTGGGACAATCGGGCAACNCTCCANAAACCNGTTAATGATTATTTCCCAGCTCATCGCCGAATGGAGCGAATNACTATAGAGGNTNAATTATANGAATGATGCGCTTAGCAATTANTCCTTTNTTAAAAAATTTACTATCCATTGTGCTANTTTAGGATTATCANTTGGTTTNNTTGCTCCTTCAAGAGCTTGANAATAAAGCTCGTCGCCCAATCGTTCACGTCGAACCTCCATCAATGCNCGGTANTAAGATTTGTNAAATTCAGGGTGACCCTGAAAAGTAAGCACATGATCTTCCAGTTGGCACGCTAAGATTGGGCAGNATTTGGTAGAGGCGATTACCCGGGCATTTTCTGGNNGGGCCGTAACCTGGTCTTGATGGCTCATAAGNAGATTGAATTTGTTACCGCCAGTACTCCAGGATTCTGGTGAANTTAACGCCGACTCCGANACNCCAAGCCCCCAGCCTTNACTTGATTTNTCTACNCTACCACCAAGGGCGTGAGCAACCATTTGGTGCCCAAAACAAATCCCTATAAGNTTTTTGTGTTCTCTATGNAGTTCCCGAACAAATTCGGTCAGGGCGATAATCCACGGTTCGTTATCGTAGACACTGTATTTACTCCCTGTGATCAGNTAAGCATCTACCTCATTGATATTGTTGGGGTACTCTTGGTGTTCAACGTCATACGTTACNAAGTTTAATTCGNCATCGGTTTCCTTAAGCAACCGTATAAACATATCTGGATATTCACCAAANTCAGGAGATAAGGATTCTCTTACGGTGTCTGTTTTTAGNATTCCTATGCTTAGGTTTTTCATGTTTATCGAGCCGTACTTAGATTAATCTTTAAAGACAGCGATGGTTTAACTAATGCTACCATGGGCATTGATAAATTAACCCTTACTAAATAATGTTGAGTTACAAGATGGTAGGTACTTGTAATGTAGCCTCATGCTCTTATGAAACGACTAATTTTTTTTATCATATCGATGTTTTCTTTTAATGCCTACGCACAGCCGCAGGGCATTGATGCTGTGGTGAACGCTGCTGTGCAACCTCTGACGACTTTGGTCTCTCGTTTTATCTTTTTCGAGATTAATTTATTCGGAACTAATCTCCCATTAATCGTCTTGTGGCTGATTTTCGCAGCGGTTTTTTTTACCGTGTATTTCAGGTTCATAAATTTAAGAGGGGTTTTCCATTCTATAAGGCTCGTTCGTGGAGACTATTCTTCGAGCAACCACAAGGGGGAAATTAGTCATTTCCAGGCATTAACAACGGCAGTTTCAGGAACAGTAGGCATAGGTAATATTGGCGGNATCGCGATCATTCTAAGCCTGGGAGGGCCAGGTGCCATATTTTGGATGATTATCGCAGGCTTTTTGGGCATGTCTACTAAATTAGCGGAATGTATTGCTGGAGTTAAATATCGAAAAGAACATTCTGATGGAACTGTATCAGGTGGGCCAATGTATTATTTAGAAGAAAGTTTAAGATTACGAGGGTTAAATTTTCTGGCTAAACCATTTGGAATGTTTTATGCGGCGGCCATAGTAGTGGGGTGTTTGGGTATTGGAAACATGTTTCAGTCTAATCAGGCGTTTGAACAGTTTGTTTATGTAACCGGTGGCACCAATAGCTACTTTACAGACAAGGGTTGGCTCTTTGGCTTGGTAATTGCTGGTTCGGTTGGATTCGTAATTATCGGGGGTCTTAAGGCTATAGCACGAGTAACTAGTAGACTAGTCCCATTCATGGCTATTGCTTACCTTGTTTTAGCAGNAATAGTCTTAGTACTGAATAGCAGTAAGTTGCCATCAGCAATCTATGCAATTTTTACNCAAGCGTTTAATTCCGATGCGATTACGGGTGGCGCTCTTGGTATCATGATTTTGGGTTTTCAAAGAGCTGTTTTTTCAAACGAAGCTGGGATAGGTTCGGCAGCGATTGCGCACTCTGCGGTTAGAACCGACGAGCCAGCCACCGAGGGGTACGTTGGATTACTTGAGCCATTTATAGANACNGTAGTGATCTGTACGATCACGGCGTTNGTTATTTTAGTGACTATCTATGAGCCAGNNNTAATGGGNCAAGGCNTTCAAGGCGTTGAATTAACTTCNAAAGCTTTTGCGAGCACGTTAAGTTGGTCGTCTGTTCCTGTGTCNTGCATTGCAATTTTATTCGCATTTTCAACAATGATTTCCTGGTCCTATTACGGGCTNAAGGGCTGGACCTACTTAGTAGGAGAAGGNCATTTTAAAGAATTGATATTTCGAGTTNTTTTCTGTCTTTTTGGTGTGCTGGGTTCGACGATNCAACTTAGCGCTGTCTTAGATTTTTCTGACGCGATGGTGTTTGTAATAGCGCTACCNAATATTGTTGGATTATATNTACTGGCGCCTGTATTGAANCAAGAATTAGAAAGCTATCAAGCTAAATTNAATGTGCGAGAAAANTTTTGAAAAAGNTGTTTTCTTGCTGACGGGTGAGNAAATGGTTTACGCTAGAAAATCTGCCTTCAGTAGATATTTTAGTAATTAACATATTCCAAGAGAGGATCAGATGGGCTTAANACGAATTTCCGATAATTGTATATTCATTAGAGCACGATTATTAAGNTATGCGTTGTGCATGATTCTGGTCGTGCTGAGCCCCACGGCTTTAACTCAGCCTGCTGAACCGGTGTCTAGGGCGCAATTTGATAGTTGGATGGAAGAGATTTCGAATTGGGGTCGCTGGGGTTCCGAAGATGAACTTGGTACGTTAAATCTCATTACCGAGCAAAAGCGTGTCGATGCTGCAACTTTGGTGCTAGATGGCACAACGGTTTCCCTCTCTTTATTTGCTAACAAGCGGCAAGATTCTGTTAATGCCAATCCTTTCCAACATGTTCTAACTGTATCCCGATTTGGTGAACACGAAGTTGCCGGTGATACATATAGCGTGCAGTACCATGGCTTTGCGCATTCACATATGGATGGCCTTCCACACTTTGCTCATAAGGGGCAGTTGTACAATGGGTATTCTGTAGACACTTTAAGCCCAGAAGGAGCTGGCCGTTTAGGTATTCATAATGCCTTCAGAGGTATATTTACCCGCGGAATTCTTGTCGATATACCTTGGCTTAGGGGGATGGACTACCTCGAGCCCGGAACAGCGATTACAGCTGCCGATCTCGAGGCTTGGGAAGCACGGACAGGTGTGCGGATTGGCAGTGGAGATGTGTTGCTCATTCGCACGGGGCGCTGGGAGCGTGTGCGGCAACTAGGTCAATGGACTTTTGTTGGGCAGGCCGCAGGCTCGCATGCATCACTTGCTAAATGGCTAAAAGAGCGTGATGTTGCGGTGATAGGATCAGATGGTGTCAGTGACGTCATGCCATCCGGAGTGGAAGGGCTAGTAAATCCACTGCATGAACTTGTTATTGTCGGTTTGGGTATGCCGATTCTCGACAATCTCGACTTAGACCCCCTGGCAGAAACCGCCATAGAAAAAAACCGTTGGGAATTTCTATTTGTTGGTTCTCCTCTAAGAGTAGAAGGGGGTACAGGCTCGCCTATGAACCCACTAGCCTTGTTCTAGCTAGAATTGCTTTCTAAGTAAAAACTACATCAATTCTATCTTTACTAATTCAAAGTGCATTTAAAAGGTTTCCATTTCGGGAGCACAAAGCATAATTGTAAATTCTTTTTGACCCTTGTCTCGACTATCAACAGGGTCCGTGAATGTCCAAGTAGCTATTTTTATCTCTCCTTAATTTTTATTGTTGCTATAGTGCCGAAAGAAAATCCGTAAACAGTAAATTTTTTAATAATCGGCCACTGCAATTAACATTTCCGAAACCACTGCCAGAGTACTTATTAATGAAAGCGGAAAGATATTGAGAGAAAGCAAGCATGTTGTAATCGTCGGTGCTGGGCCTGGTGGCACAGTGCTTTCTTATTTGCTGGCAAAGGCAGGCATACGTACAACTCTTATAGAGCGTCACCACGATTTCAGCCGAGAGTTTCGAGGTGAAGTCTTGATGCCAGGAGGGCTTGAGCCTTTGGATCAAATAGGGCTTTGGGAGGATTTGGAGAAGGTACCTCATGTAAAGTTAGATCGTATTAATATGTTTATAAATCAAAGGCATGCAGTTTCTCTTGAAATGAGAGATAACACCTATTCCAGATACAAGCCACGCTGGATTTCTCAACCTGACTTTCTGGAAATGCTTGTAGAAAAGTCAGCCCAATACCCAAATTTTACATTTTTGCGTGGAAGGCGCGTCCGAGATTTGGTCCGTAAAAATAATCGTGTGGCTGGTGTTCTTACAGATAATACTAATTCAGCAAGTAAAATATTTAGTGACTTGGTGGTCGGCACTGATGGGCGCGCATCAATGGTCCGAGCTCGTTCTGGAATAGGTTTCAAGAGTGATCCCATGCCAATGGATATTGTATGGGTAAAAATTCCTAGAGGAGATGTAAGGATTGGCAAAGCACTGCACGTGTATGCTGGAGGAGGCCGATTGTTAATTTGTGCTCCCACTTACGATGGCAATATACAGTTGGGTTTAGTTATAAAAAAAGGGAGTTTCCGTGAATTGCGGAATANGGGTATTCCACATTTGATAGATTTAATGGCAGAACAAGCTGATTCTGCNATGGCTAACCATCTCAACCAGGTTAAAGAGAAAGANCTGAAGNCNTTTTTGCTAAGCACAGTATCAGATCGAGTGGAACGTTGGAGTCTTCCTGGATTGTTGTTACTAGGTGATGCCGCACATACCAGCTCACCAGTGGGTGCCCAGGGTTTAAATTTAGCTATCAGAGATTCGGTCGTGGCAGCCAACCATCTCATACCCGCCTTCCTCGATGAAGTGGATTCTGGCGATTTAGATCAGATAACTTTCAATATTGAAAACGAAAGAATTACGGAAATCCAAACGATTCAAAAAATACAGGCTCGTCCTCCAAAAATATTGCTAAGAGATACTTGGTGGACGAAGGTGTTGTTCAGAATTATCCTTGCTCTTGGGAGAGGCCGGTCAATAATTGCACCCAGTGATGGCGTCTTTGGAAAAATTGCTTGGGGAGTATCTGAAGTAAAATGGTCGGGAGTCAATAAAGAGATAGAAACGAGTTGACCTTCAGGGCTTAGGGGATCCGATTCTCTTATAGTGCTATTCAAAATTAGTGTCAAGAGTGGTATGTTTTTGTGCATTCTTNGAAGGNACATCGNTTCATTATGGGTCTATGCTATNATGCTTCTTGGTATCTCTTGNTGGTCCCCGCGCAATGTTAGGCTATGAACTCCGCCAGGCCCGGAAGGGAGCAACGGTAGTAGCTGATTCATGTGTTGCGGAGTGGCTGGCAAGAGCTACCAATCTCTATCAAACTGAAANCGAATACGTCTGCTTGAATTTATTAATGAAATCCCGCTCACTAGAGCAGTCACAATGAGCTANCAAGTACTTGCCCGCAAGTGGCGCCCAACAAACTTCTCAAAGGTTGCTGGACAAGCTCATGTGCTTAAATCTCTCCAAAATGCGCTCGATAATGAAAGGTTGCACCATGCTTACCTTTTCATAGGGACCCGCGGGGTCGGGAAGACAACCCTNGCTCGTATCTTNGCAAAATGTCTCAATTGTGAGAGAGGANTAAGTTCAACTCCTTGTGAAGAGTGTAATTCTTGTGTTGAAATTAATGAAGGGAGGTTCATCGACCTTATTGAAGTGGATGCTGCTTCTCGCACTAAAGTTGAAGACACACGGGAATTGCTTGATAACGTGCAATATGCTCCAGCGCGCGGACGCTTCAAGGTGTACCTCATAGACGAGGTACACATGCTGTCTAATCATAGCTTCAACGCATTGCTAAAAACACTAGAAGAGCCACCCCCTCACGTAAAATTTTTATTCGCCACCACAGANCCAAAGAAATTACCNGTAACAGTTCTTTCTAGATGTCTGCAATTTAATCTCAAAAATTTAAGTCCCCAGTTAATTGTTGNGTATCTAGCNCAAGTACTTACTGACGAGAAAATAGAATTTGACGAGGATGCCCTCTGGCAAGTTGCTGTTGCTGCATCCGGCAGCATGCGGGACGCCCTTACACTCATTGATCAAGCAATTTCATATTGCCAGGGTAAGATACAAAGAGAAGGTGTTGTTGAAATGCTTGGAGTCCCGGAACAACAGCAAGTGTATGCCTTGTTAGAAGTTATGGCTAAGAAAGATGCCGGCGAAATGATAAATCTTGTAAACTTGATGGCTGAGAAAACANCCGATTTTATGCATGCTTTGGACAGNTTTCTCTCACTCTTGCATCGTGTAGCCATAGCCCAAGTTTTACCCAAAGCCATTGATAATAGCTATGGTGACAGGGAACAAATTGAGGAATTGGCGTCCAAATTTACCGGAGAGGATATTCAGCTCTATTATCAACTTGGTGTAAAAGGTCGCGATGATCTTACATTCACCGCTGACACAAAATCTGCCTTTGAGATGATTTTACTGAGGATGTTGGTATTTTCCCCGGAATATGTGGACACAGCTCAAAAACTACAGCCCGATGAGCCTGGAGCGAGTGGTACTGTAAATGGTATAAAAAAAAAGAATTTAGATCTAGCACATGAGTCTGAACCGAGTCCGGCGAAGGCAGCTTATGAGAAGCATGGTGAGGCTTTACCGTCTAAAAATNCAAGACACCGTGAACAACATGGAGTGGCAGAAACTCCAAAGCAAGCCGACAAAAATTTCAATGNCCTCAACAACNAGGGTTGGTTAAGAGATTATTCTGATTTAGTTGTCGATGGTATTGCTGCAAACGTTCTCGCAAACTCTCAACTAAATAAAATAGAGGGAGATANACTTCATTTTCTGCTAGATACAAAACATAGTTCGGTATTTAATAAAGAACTAATCCCGAAGCTCTCTCGAGCCGTTAGCGANCTNTATAAGAGAGAGCTCAATGTCATAATTACAATTGGGGAGTTAACCAAAGAGACTCCCGCGGAATTGAGTCAAAGACAGAAACAGGAATTACATAAAAAAATGGTTAGCGAGTTTGAAGGTGATAAAAACGTGCANGANTTACTTNGNCACTTTACAGGCACTGTTGTGGAAGAAACGATTGCTCCTACGAATGAATCGGGCAAATCATGACGGATTTCAACGAAATCATGAGTCAAGCTAAACANATGCAAGAGCAATTTAAAAAAGCTCAGCAGGATTTAGCCAAAACAACAGTTTTAGGTGAGTCTGGCGCTGGGCTGGTTAAGATCAAAATAAATGGTCGCCATGATGTATTAGATGTAGACCTTAGCAAGTCGTTGATGCAAGAAGATAAAGAAATCGTTGAAGATCTTATTGCCGCAGCNATTAATGATGCAGTCAGAAAACTTGAAGANAAAAATAAGGAAACACTCGGCAGCGTAGCCGGAGGCCTCAANCTTCCGCAAGGATTTAAGTTCCCCTTCTAGAGCTTCCTATGAATTCTAGCCCCTTAATAGATCAGCTCATTAACGCATTCAGGTGTTTACCAGGTGTCGGTCCTAAATCTGGCCAGCGCATGACCCTGCATTTACTAGAAAGAAATCGTGAAGGCGGAAAGAAATTAACTAAAGCGCTTGCGGAAGCAATAGACGCGGTTGGAAACTGTGCGCACTGTCGAACATTAACGGAAGAAAAAGTGTGCCGCATTTGTGCCAGCCCATCTCGTAACCANCAGTTGTGCTGTGTTGTTGAATCTCACGCGGATATTTTTGCTATTGAGCAATCCGGAAGTTTCCGAGGTGTCTATTTTGTATTGATGGGNCACCTGTCCCCAATAGATGGGGTTGGTCCAGAGCAATTAGGAATCGGACAGTTGCTGGAAAAGATTCAGACAGATGATTTTGAGGAAGTCATTATTGCCTGNAATCCTACAGTGGAAGGGGAAGCGACCGCGTATTACATCGCCGAACAACTCAAATCCATCGATGTTGTTGTTTCCCGTATTGCNCACGGGGTTCCGGTAGGAGGGGAACTTGAATTCGTTGATGGAGGCACTCTAAGCCACGCATTTGCGGGTAGAAAGGTAATGAGCAGTATCTAGTATTATGATCTCTGCCAGTAATACGCCGTTAAACCTTATCCAGGATACTGACAGATTTTCGGAATTATGTGAGAGGTGGAGTAGTCTCCCGTTCATTGCGATTGATACAGAATTTATAAGAACGAATACGTTTTATCCCAAGATCGGCTTNCTACAAATTGCNGACCATTCNGAATGTTACTTAATTGATCCGTTACATATACAGGATTGGAGCTGTTTCGNNGACCTATTAGCGGAGCCNAAGTGCACGTTCGTGATCCATTCATGCGGAGAGGATCTTAATTTACTAAACACCTCAATTGGAAATGTCCCTCATTGTGTATTCGATACGCAGATTGCTGCCGCATTTCTTGGTATGGGATATAGTCTTAGTTACCAANCTTTGGTCGCTAAATTACTGAATACTGACTTATCGAAAGATGAAACGAGATCGAACTGGTTAAACCGTCCTTTAAGTAAAGCCCAGCTGCTCTATGCAGCTAACGATGTTTGTTATCTGTTACAGCTACAGACAATGCTTTATGAGAAGCTGGCTACAATGGGGAAATTGAGCTGGCTAAAGAGCGAGTGTAAATTCCTGGTTGATTCAGCCGGAGAGGTTGAAAATACTTTAAATTGGCAGTGTANTTATACGAACATAAGCAATGCTTGGAANCTAGATAATAAGGGGCTGCAATATTTACAAGCCCTCNGTTATTGGCGGGAAGATACAGCACGCAAGCGTGATAAACCACGTAACTGGATAGCGAAAGATGCAGATCTTTTCAGCATAGCTCAGCAAATGGCGGTTAGCAGCGAATGCTCGCTGGAAGTAATTAACTCGTTACGATTGTTTGACAAGCGATTATTGAACAAATACGGTGGACAAATTTTTAAAGTNCTTGAGATGCAAAACGAAATTNCTGACAATACTGANGCCCATCTATTAGCTAGGCCCTTAAACGTGTCCATGCGTGCGAAGCTCAAAGCATGCCAACAAGTGGTAGAAACTCAATCTCAAAAACTTGGAATAGCTCCTGAGCTATTGGCTCGGAAAAAAATTCTTCAAAATCAATTATTGATGTATAAAAAGACCGGTGAGTTACTTTGGGAGGGGGAGCTNGCTACTTGGCGTAGGGAGATCCTTGAGNCTGAATTCATTGGAATTTATTCTGANGCATAAATCGGCGAANATGTAATTCGTTAGGTAACTTCATAACGGTTATGGAACCAGAAAATAATTATTGGCTAATCTGGCTTATTTACCTGCTAACAAGTTCTTTGTTTTACTATGGTGTGTGGCGCTTAACCAGATCTCAACAAACACTGTGGAGATGTTATTCGGTGCGAGCAGTCATCGCCGCGATTATCGTAACGCCATGGTATGCGAATGCTTATGGCGCCGCACTGGCTCCCGCATGGATGGTTATATTGTTGGACGCCATAACGATCGGAAGTGATGCCACGGTAAGAGCNGGTATTCCGCTTATTTTCTCCATCATTGTTGCAGAATTGATAGCTACGACAATGTATTTTGTTAAATTAAAAATAGTTAAAACAATAAGTTAGAACTATATTGTAATCTAATATATTGATACTTTCAGTTAATTGCTGTCCTCTTGTTAAATACACATAAGATTAGGNCTTGTCGAAATCTCTAGAGATCAAGTAGGGATTAGTAATAATCTCGCTTCATCGTAAGAGCTCGTGGGTTTTTCTGTATTAATATGAGTCTGATGTTTACAATACGCGCAATTTTTTTGCAGTGGATATCACGATGAATTTTACTGGCACGGATGAGTATATAGCGACTGATGAGCTTCAAATGGCAGTGAATGCTGCAATTCGGTTACAGAAGCCACTTCTTATAAAAGGTGAGCCTGGGACGGGGAAAACAATGCTCGCTCAGCAAATAGCTAAGGCTCTGGACTTGCCGCTTATCGAATGGCACATCAAGTCAACAACGAAAGCATTGCAAGGGCTTTATGAATACGATGCTGTATCTCGCTTGCGAGACTCNCAATTAGGTGAAGAAAAAGTAAAAAATATTTCCAACTACATAATACAAGGACAGGTCTGGCAAGCATTTCAGTCTGAGCAGCAGGCTGTACTGCTGATTGACGAAATCGACAAAGCTGATATTGAATTTCCTAATGATCTGCTACTTGAGTTAGATAAAATGGAGTTTTTTGTCTACGAGACCAAAGAACTCATAAAAGCAAAAACCCGACCTATTATTCTTATTACCAGTAATAATGAGAAAGAGCTTCCTGATGCTTTCCTCCGCCGTTGCTTTTTCCACTACATTCAATTTCCGGATACAGTGACAATGGAGAAAATTATTGAAGTNCATTATCCGGGGGTAAAGAAAGCNNTAGTAAGCCAGGCAATGGATATTTTCTTTGATTTNCGCAAAATACCTGGNTTAAAGAAAAAGCCTTCTACGTCAGAACTTATTGATTGGCTTAAGCTTTTAATGGCAGATGATATCCCAGCAGATATTTTAAAGGATCGTGATACAAAAAATGCGATACCTCCTTTGTACGGGGCTTTATTAAAAAANGAACAAGATGTTCACTTGCTTGAAAAGCTAGCTTTTATGCACAGAGCAAATCGACAACATGCTGATTAATTTCTTTATGACGCTGAAAGAGGAACGACTCCCTGTTTCCTTTACNGAGTTATTCTCGCTACTGGAATGCTTAAAGAAAAATATTATCTTTGGCAATGTGGATGATTTTTATCACTTGTCAAGATTATGCTTAGTAAAGGATGAAAAAAACTTTGATAAGTTTGACGTCGCTTTTGCCAAGTATTTCGAAAATATACAAATAATAGACGAAATGGCTTTTTATCAGATCCCCGACGAATGGCTACGCAAACAACTAGAATCGATGCTTAGCGATGAAGAAAAAGCGCAAATAGAAGCTTTAGGAGGCCTGGAAAAGCTTATGGAAGAGTTCCGTAAGCGCATGGAGGAGCAGGAAAAGCGACATGAGGGGGGCAGCAAATGGATTGGCACGGGCGGAACTTCACCGTTTGGGGCATATGGGTATAATCCTGAAGGCATTCGGATAGGCCAAGATCAAGGGCGTAATCAGCGTGCGGTAAAGGTCTGGGATCGGCGTAANTATCGGGACTTAGACGATTCGGTCGAAATAGGTACGCGTAATATCAAGTTGGCCTTGAGGCGGTTGCGAAAGTTCGCCAGAACTGGCGCAGTTGAGGANCTTGATATGGACGATACAATTTCGTCAACCGCTAAGAATGCCGGTTTGCTCGATATTAAGATGATTCCTGAACGACATAATGCAGTAAAGGTATTACTGTTTTTCGATGTTGGGGGCTCTATGGACCCCCACATAAAATTATGTGAAGAACTGTTCTCAGCAGCGAGGTCGGAATTTAAGCACCTTAAATACTACTATTTCCATAACTTTTTATATGAGTCAGTCTGGACGAAAAGTCGCAGGAGGCATGCGGAAACCTCTTCAACCTTTGAGATCATCAATAAATATACCAAGGACTATAAAGTCATCTTTGTGGGTGATGCGACGATGGCTCCGTACGAGATTACTCATGTGGGAGGAAGTATTGAGCATTANAATGAAGAGGCTGGTGCGGTATGGGTTAAACGATTAACTGATGTGTTTGATCATATGGTTTGGATTAATCCTACCCCTAAAGATTACTGGGAGCATAGTTACTCAATCGAAACAGTCCGCGAGCTTTTAGACGATCGTATGTTTCCGCTTTCAGTGAAGGGATTGGAAGAGGCAATGACGTTATTAACCAAATGAGTCTAATGCTGCAGATTCTAGNCGAATCCCTACATNCTAATTNCTGGCGTCGCGTACTTTAAGTTTGGCCCTAATAAAGTCACTATGCGATACGTAGATTAGGTCAGAAATTTTCCGGATTAAATGGTCTTCGTATTTGTCCAGGNTGTTATCGGAGAANGCTATACGCCACATATTCTCAATTAGGCCGACCTTTTGAGAGTAATCATAGTCGCTATTAATTAAACTTGTAAATTCATATAGCGAGGTAGCTTCCTTGGCTTGNTTTTCTGCAAGTTCTACCAATTCATCTATATCTTCGCCAGGAATATTTAGATTATTTTGTAGAACAGAGAAAAAGGCTTGGGTTTCTTGCTCTTCTAATTTGTGATCAGAGTTAATCACTTCTATTAGCAATGCGGCACATGCCAGATCTGTTTTGGCGATGCTTGAAGATGTTGGTTCTTCTTCGTTATTTACCAGCTTGTTTTCAAAAAACTGTCTAATAGAATTGAGCATAATAAGAATACTTTTCAGAGGATCTCATGATGCCATATTAGGTTACGTAAGTAATGGCATCTAGAAGCACATTTATATTGGCTCCTTGTTTATGGCTATGCTCGCTTAGATGGCGCCGGTAGAGTTTGCCTCCTTTCTGCCCCCTAAATAATCCAAGCAAGTGGCGAGTCATATGTTGTAAAGGTGTTCCCTTGGATAATTCCGATTCAACGTAAGGAAGGTATTGAGTGAAATAGTCCGCACGGGACTTTCTTAGCACGACCTCTCCAAATAGTTGATTGTCTGCATAATGTAAAAAATAGGGATTTTGATAAGCCTCTCGCCCTATCATAACCCCATCTACTTCCTTAAGAAGTTGTTGTGCGGTGTTCATACTAGTAATGCCACCATTAATAANTATGTTCAGGTAGGGGTGGTGTTGCTTGACTGTGAATACCCGCTCATAGTTGAGAGGCGGAATTTCCCGGTTTTCCTTAGGAGAGAGTCCTTTTAGATAAGCTTTACGAGCATGAATGATAAATATCTCACAGCCACCCTGGGCGACAATATTGATGAAATCCAACAAATTTGCCTCAGAGTCATGATCATCTACTCCAATGCGACATTTAACTGTTACTGGCAATCGAGTTGATTTCTTCATGAAGGCGANACAAGTGGAGACGTGTCGTGGGTCGGTCATTAAACAAGCACCGAATGCCCCTGATTGAACTCGATCACTTGGGCAGCCGACATTCAGATTAATCTCGTCGAAACCAGCTTGNTCGCCAAGTGCTGCCGCTCTTGCAAGCTCATCAGGGTTACTACCACCNAGCTGAAGAGCAACTGGATGCTCGCTGCTATCATGTTTTAGTAGATAATTGGCGTCTCCGTGTTCTAACGCAGCACTAGTAACCATCTCGGTGTAAAGCAGCGCATGACTTGAAAACTGCCTCAAGAATACCCGGTCGTGACGATCCGTCCAGTCCATCATTGGAGCAATACAAAATTTGTGATTGGGAATCATTTGGCGANAGGGGTCCTAAAAGCACTATTTATCCAATGCTGTTTGGTATGTCAAGTCATTGAAAGAGAGAAGTAATTATTGAAGCTTAATGCTATCGCTCCCTTCGGTGAGAAATAAAGGGTAATCGAGTATAATCAGCGGCGAAAAGTTCTTACCGGGTTATCCAATCTCTCATGGCTCAGATCAGAACGCGTATTGCTCCATCTCCAACCGGCGAGCCCCATGTTGGCACTGCGTATATAGCCTTATTTAATCGTTGTTTCGCTCATCAACACGGNGGCAAGTTTATCTTGCGTGTAGAGGACACTGATCAAGTTCGAAGTACGGCGAAATCGGAACAAAGGATACTGGATTCGCTTAATTGGTTGGGACTTGACTGGGACGAAGGTCCAGACCGTGGGGGCGAATTTGAACCTTATCGACAAAGCGAGCGTGCTCATATTTACACGCAGCATATAGATCAATTGCTAGAGGAAAAGAAAGTCTTTCGCTGTTTCTGCTCCAGTTCACGGCTTAGTGCACTCCGGCAGAATCAGATGGAAAAAAGGCAACAACCGGGCTACGACGGACACTGCCTAAAATTTACCGATCAACAGATAGCCGAAAAGCTTGAAAAAGGAGAGAAACACGTCATACGNATGACAAAACCAGAAAACGGTGAATGCGTTTTTCAAGACTATCTTAGAGGCGAAATCCGCATAAGNTGGAATCAGGTGGATATGCAAATATTNATTAAGTCTGATGGGTTACCTACGTACCACTTTGCAAACGTTGTAGACGACCACTTAATGGAGATTTCCCATGTGATTAGGGGGGAGGAGTGGATCAACTCTACGCCGAAACACTTATTGATTTATCAGTACTTTGGTTGGGAGCCNCCAATTTTTTGTCATATGCCGCTTTTGCGAAATCCAGACAAGAGCAAACTGAGCAAGCGCAAAAACCCCACCAGCATCAGTTATTATCGTGCGATGGGTTACCTCCCTCAAGCATTGCTAAATTACCTAGGAAATATGGGTTGGTCTCTGCCTTCGGGGGAAGAAAAGTTTACGTTTGAAGAAATGACCAAGAAGTTTGATTTAGAACGGGTTTCTCTTGGCGGNCCCATTTTTGATATCGAAAAACTTGATTGGTTNAATGGCAAGTACATTCGTGAAGACCTGAGCGATAGGCAATTTATGGAGCTATTTGCCGACTGGGCATTCGCACCCGATAGAACTGAGAAGATAGCAGGGTTAATCAAACAGCGAGTTGAACGTTTTAGTGATGTTGNTGAAATTGGTGCTTTTTTTCTAACTAACATCCCAGATACTAGTCGAGATAGTTTTAACCACAAAACCCTCGACTTGCTAGTGCAGGTCAAAATTCTGCAGTTTTCACTATGGAGGTTGGAACAGCTTGAAGAATGGAATAAGAAAAGTGTCGAGGAAGTATTGCAAGAATTAGCCAACGCATTAGAAATTAAAATTCGAGATTTTCTGTTTCCGCTTTTCGTGGCTATTAGTGGAAAAGCTATATCCACCTCAGTTTTCGAATCAATCGCGATTCTAGGATTAGATATTTGCCGTGCACGTTTNCGTCATGCTGTTGGTGTGTTGGGGGGAACCTCCAAGAAACAACTAAAAAGTTATGAAAAAGAATATCGAGATTTAGTTTAANCTGGTGAAATTCAGGCTGATTGACAGGNTAGGTACCTNTGAATAGAATGCGCCTTCTCTTCACGCCCGAGATTATGGGGCCTTAGCTCAGCTGGGAGAGCGCGACGCTGGCAGCGTTGAGGTCACCGGTTCGATCCCGGTAGGCTCCACCACTCTTTTTAAAATTTCTCCGTGTAAACCACGCATCCTATCGTNATGAAAGGAAGNTTTCGTCCAGTTGGTGCTACCGCTTAGTTTGGTTTGTNTCAGTTTCTAGCTCTGTTATTTGGGGGTTTACGAATGAAAAATGTAGCTGTTTCTAANCTTGCTGCTGCTATTTTCATAGTGGCNTCTATTATCCATTTATTAAACTTTTTTATTGGAAGCGTTATTTCTGTGGCCGGCTATACAATTCCTTCCAATATCTCTTTAGTTGTAACCTTTGNATTNTGGTGGTTGGCATTTAAGTTAATCACATTGCGATAAATTGAGGCTTTGAATGTTGTCCGGTTTGCATGNNCNACTNCTAGTGGGATTAACACCNTTCCTGNGTCTAACGGGGTCTACTNAGGATAGTCTCGTTTGGTGTGTCCTTTATAGAGCTGACGAGGCCGGCCAATACGATATGGATTACTTAGCATCTCATTCCANTGCGCTATCCACCCTGGCGTTCTGCCAATCGAAAAAATAACTGTGAACAGGCTAGTGGGAATGCCGATGGCTTTCAAGGTGATTCCGGAATAGAAATCGACATTTGGGAACANCTTTCGTTCTACGAAATATTCGTCTTCAAGAGCAATTTTCTCGAGTTTTCTGGCAATACGAAACAAAGGNTCATTTTCACTACCAAGCTCATTCAAGACTTCGTTACATATACCGCGAATTACTGTTGCTCGCGGATCATGATTTTTGTATACGCGATGCCCAAAGCCCATTAATCGGAAAGGATCATTCTTATCTTTTGCTCGGCGAATGAATTCGTCAATTTTTGATTCTTCACCTATTTCATAGAGCATGCGCAACACTGCCTCGTTAGCGCCTCCATGAGCAGGGCCCCAAAGAGCCGCAATTCCGGATGCGATGCAGGCGTACGGGTCAGCACCTGTTGATCCTGCCAATCGCACTGTCGAAGTTGAAGCGTTCTGCTCATGATCAGCATGAAGGAGAAAGATAGTGTCCATGGCTTTCGATANTGTCGGGCTTANTTCGGGAGGNTCACATGGTGTGCTAAGCATCATATGTAAAAAGTTTTCCGCGAACCCCATNCTATTCTGTGGGTACATGAATGGCTGTCCAATCCCATGTTTGTAACACATTGCTCCTAATGTAGGCATCTTCGCAATAATACGAATGGCTGCTGCCATGCGATATTCGGGATCATCAATATCGAGTCTGTCGTGATAAAAGGCGGATAAAGCGCCAACAACACCACATAACATTGCCATTGGGTGAGCNTTACGAGGGAACCCTTCGAAAAACCGATGGATCTGCTCATCGACCATCGTGTGATAAAGAACCCCTTTTTTAAATGCGGCCTTTTCTACTGTAGTAGGCAATTCTCCATTTAAAAGNAAAAAACAAGTTTCTAAGAAATTAGATTTCTCAGCTAACTGTTCAATGGGATACCCCCGATGTAATAACACACCAGCGTCACCGTCAATATAGGTAATCTCTGAATCACAAGAAGCTGTTGAAACAAAACCGGGGTCATAGGTGAAAATNCCCTTANCGACTAAACCACGCACATCGATGACATCTGGGCCAGTGCTGCCTTCATAGATCGGTAATTCAATCGAACTTTTACCGTCAATGATCAACTGGGCCTTTTTTTCCGTCATTACAGACTCCTGTAAATTAGCGATCCCACAGTATTTTTGTGCGTGTTAGTTAGAGCTAAAGAGTAATTATGGGTGTAGTTGTTATTAGTCGTAAGCTCAGACAGGGACGGCAATACTAGGTAGAGAAAGAGCCGCTTGTCAAATTTTTGTATATAAACGAATTATGTTGTCTGTACCGTAATTTAGATACTTTTTATGNCATATTTCAAAACGTTATTAAAAAAATTGTGCTTTTTTGAATTGAGTTATTTGTAGAAACCTTGTTGACAGAACATTGTCATAACTGGTTGGGAAATCATAAGTATCATTGTAATGTTGGAGGCTTCGGAATATACTTGCTTTAGTGCNAAAATCCTATTTTATTTAATAATTTCAATCGGTTCGCGAGACCTTTTAAATGTCGCATATCGNATAACNCCGTTCTAAAAAAGACTTACTACAAAGCATTAACGTGAAAGANAATCGACCTGTAAATCTTGACATTAGCACCATAAAATTCCCCCTTGCGGCTATTACGTCAATAATCCATCGCATCACCGGTGTTATTTTGTTGATTGGNTTTGGTTTTCTTCTGTACTTGCTGCAACTTTCACTGGAGTCAGAATCCGGCTTTGTGCTTGTTCAAGAACTGTTGAGCGGCCTCATAGTTAAATTGTTAACTTGGGCCGTTATAGCATGTTTGATCTATCACTTTATTGCAGGTTGCAAACACCTACTGATGGATTTAGGAATCGGTGAGACCAATGAGGGTGCTCAGATCGGATCGGGGTTAGTAGTAGTCTTTTCAGCTGTGGGAATTTTGATTGCTGGAGTATGGATATGGTAAGTAGCACCATGAATTTGCTTCGGTCTGGCTTGTCAAGTTGGTTAATCCAAAGGTTATCCGCTCTTGTCTTAGGGATTTATACTCTCTGCATATTTGGCATTTTTATTGTGCACCCTGAAATAGATTACGGGACTTGGAAGGCGGTTTTTGACAATAACTTGATGCGAGTTTTCAGCGTAGTTACATTAGTTGCAACATGCGCGCACGGCTGGATTGGGTTGTGGACGGTATTTACCGATTATCTTACGCCTCGGCTTTTTGCGGCGCGGGCAACTGCCATAAGAAAGGCCTTCCAAACGGGCGGCGCCTTTCTAATTGCTGTTTATCTTTTTTGGGGTATACAAATTCTTTGGGGCAGCTGAATGGCAGGTCTTCGTAGTATTTCTTTTGATGCTGTAATTATTGGCGGTGGAGGCGCAGGCATGCGAGCCGCACTGCAGTTATCGCAATCAGGATATAAGACGGCTGTAATGTCCAAAGTATTCCCGACAAGATCGCACACTGTGTCCGCGCAAGGCGGCATTACAAGCGCTATAGCTAGTGCAGATCCAGACGATGATTGGCGTTGGCACATGTATGACACAGTTAAGGGGTCCGATTATATAGGTGATCAAGATGCCATCGAATATATGTGTAGTGAAGGGCCTCAAACTGTATTCGAACTGGAGCATATGGGACTGCCATTCTCCCGTACGGAAAGTGGGCGTATTTATCAGCGCTCTTTCGGAGGACAGTCAAAGGATTACGGTAAAGGTGGACAAGCTGCGCGAACATGTGCGGCTGCAGACAGGACCGGACATGCACTCCTGCATACGCTTTATCAGGGAAATCTCAAAAATAACACTGTCTTTTTAAATGAATGGTATGCGATCGAATTGGTCAGAAATCAGAACAGTGAAGTCGTTGGTGTAATAGCTATTTGTATTGAAACGGGCGAAACCGTGTTCGTTCGTTGTAAGGCAACTGTCTTTGCTACTGGTGGCGCTGGGCGTATTTATGCTTCCACTACAAATGCATTGATTAATACCGGAGATGGTTTGGGTATGGCTTTGCGTGCAGGGTATCCAATACAAGACATAGAAATGTGGCAGTTTCATCCTACCGGGATACACGGGGCTGGCACACTAGTAACAGAGGGTGGTAGGGGAGAGGGAGGTTATTTGATTAACAAGGATGGCGAGCGCTTCATGGAGCATTATGCGCCAAAGGCTAAAGATCTTGCCTCACGTGACGTCGTATCCCGCTCCATGATGTTGGAAATTCTGGCAGGGCGTGGGTGTGGAGAAAAAGGTGACTATCTCATGCTGAAACTGGATCATCTTGGGGAAGAAGCGCTAGTTTCAAAACTGCCTGGCATCCTTGAATTATCGAGGACATTCGCTCATGTTGATCCGGTCAAGGAACCCATCCCTGTAGTGCCTACCTGCCACTACATGATGGGTGGCATTCCCACGAATTTGCATGGGCAAGCCTTAACTCAGAATAGCGAGGGGGGCGACGAAACCTTGCCGGGATTATTTGCTGTAGGTGAAGCAGCTTGTGTTTCCGTGCATGGTGCCAATCGCCTCGGCGGCAATAGCCTTCTTGACTTGGTCGTGTTCGGTCGAGCGGCTGGCAAGCGCATTGAAGAAATGCTGGACCAAGGTCTAGAACAACCCGCATCTTCGGAGACAGATATCGAACAGGCGTTGAGTCGGTTAATCCGCCTTAATGAGTCTAGCGGTGGGGAAAATGTAGCTGAGCTTCGGTCTGAATTACAAAGTGTGATGCAAAACCAATTCGGTGTTTTCCGTAAAGCTGAATTCATGCAAGAAGGCATCGAAAAGCTGAACAACCTGCGAGATCGAATTGGAAATGTGCACTTGGAGGACAAGAGCGCGGCTTTCAACACGGCTCGCATAGAAGCTTTGGAATTGGAAAACCTGTTGGAGGTTGCTGAGGCAACTGCGGTTGCTGCTGAAGCCCGGAAGGAGAGCCGCGGGGCTCATGCCCGGGATGACTACCGGGAGCGCGATGATGAAAACTGGCTGTGTCACTCTTTATATTTTCCGGATGAAAAGAGGGTCGGTAAGCGCGAGGTTAATTTCTCACCTAGCAACGTTAAAACATTCGAGCCTACGGTTAGAACTTATTAATAGATTAAACAAATAACAGAAGAGCCAAAAGAAAAATGTTAATCAGTATTTATCGTTTTAATCCTGAGACTGATATTAAACCTGTAATGAAGGATATTGAAGTCGAGGTACCTCTGGATAAAGACCTAATGGTTCTTGATGTTCTGGCGCTTGCTAAAGAGAAAGACTCTACAATTAGTTATCGGAGATCCTGCGGGGAAGGAGTGTGTGGCTCTGACGGAATGAACATTAATGGTGTTAATGGACTCGCTTGTATTACAGCGGTATCCCAGGTGGTTAAGCCAGGTGGGAANCTAATTCTGCGCCCCTTGCCGGGTCTGCCAGTAATACGCGATCTTGTGGTTGATCTGGGCGTTTTTTACGAGCAGTTCGAAAAAATAAAACCGTATTTAATTAACGATAATCCGCCGCCTACTGCCGAGCGTCTTCAATCGCCAGAAGATCGTGAAAAACTGGACGGCTTGTATGAATGTATTCTATGTGCNTGCTGCAGCACGAATTGTCCTTCTTTTTGGTGGAATCCCGAGAAATTCATTGGACCAGCTGGGTTATTACAGGCCTATCGGTTTCTGGNGGATAGTCGCGACACNGCAACTGCCGAACGTCTAGCAGATCTCACTGATCCATTCAGTGTCTTTCGNTGTCGCGGCATCATGAATTGCGTTGCTGTGTGCCCGAAAGGTCTCAATCCTACAAGAGCCATCGGTCATATCAGGGGTATGTTGATTTCGCGGAAGTCTTGATATCGAAAAGATGAACCTTCATCCCAAAGGCAAACCTGCCTCACGGGTAGATTAACTGGGTAGNATAATGCATGACGGTCTANTGGNATTAACGTGGAAAAGCGGACACATTTCCGGTTCCAGTGCTGCGTATGTCGAAGAGCTTTACGAAGAATTCCTTATGGACCCTCTATTAATTTCCGAACAATGGCGAGAATATTTTGAGTCATTATCGGCACCCAATGGAGATGATCACTCCGATGTCTCGCATGCGCAAATAAAAAAGCATTTTAAAGCACTAGGNAAAGCCAGCCGGTACGCGAGAGTGCCAAGTAATGAAGAGATTGTTAATTCTGAACACGAAACTAAGCAAGTGGAGGTGCTGTTATTAATCAGCTCTTACCGTGTTCGGGGGCATCAGAAGGCGAAACTAGATCCGCTTGGTTTAATGCATCGAGAGCGAGTTCTGGATTTGGAATTGGAATTCTATAATCTTTCCCCTGTCGATTATTCCACGATATTTCAAACAGGGTCGCTTTTTATTAGCAAAGGGAAAGCCTCGCTAGAGGAAATCATAGATATTCTGGAGAGGATTTACTGTGGTTCAGTTGGTTATGAGTTCATGCATATCGTTAATCTGGAGGAAAAGCAGTGGATCCAGGAGCGTATTGAAAGTAACGACGGTTACCCGGTATTTGGNAAAGANGTTAAACGTCATTTNTTAGAGCGGTTGTCGGCTGCNGAAGGCTTAGAAAAACACCTCGATTCCAAATATCCAGGAACGAAACGTTTCGGTTTGGAAGGGGGTGAAAGNGCGATCCCGGCGATTGACGAANTTGTACAACGAGCCGGCGCATATGGTGTCAAGGAAATAGTTCTCGGGATGGCACACCGAGGCCGTCTTAATGTGCTGGTTAATATACTTGGTAAAAATCCAGCTGATTTATTTGACGAGTTTGAAGGGAAGNCTATATATAAAGCTTCGGGTGATGTTAAGTACCACCAAGGGTTTTCGTCAAACATCATGACGGCTGGCGGTGAAGTTCACATGGCGCTCGCCTTCAACCCATCCCATCTTGAAATTGTAGCGCCGGTTATAGAAGGATCGGTGCGAGCGCGGCAGTCTCGTCGCAAAGACAAAGATGGAAAGCTNGTGCTTCCNGTCATCGTGCATGGTGACGCAGCCTTTGCTGGGCAGGGAGTTGTAATGGAGACATTCCAGATGTCGAAAACTCGTGCTTACTCAACAGGTGGAACAGTACATATTATCGTTAACAATCAAGTAGGTTTTACGACTAGCCGCCAAGATGACGCCCGGTCTACTGAATATTGCACCGATATTGCCAAGATGGTNCAGGCACCAATTTTCCATGTGAATGCTGATGATCCCGAAGCGGTTCTTTTTGTAACGCAGTTGGCACTTGATTTCCGTTATCAATTCAAAAAGGACGTNGTGATTGATCTGNTTTGTTACAGGCGCCGGGGCCACAACGAAGCTGATGAGCCATCGATGACACAGCCGCTAATGTACCATGCCATTAGCCGCCGCAAGNCGACTCGTGCGNTGTATGCTGAGAAATTNGTGTCCAAAGATGTCATTACTGCTGAAGAAGCGGACGANATGAAGCNCAAGTATAGGACAGACTTGGATACCGGTCAGCACGTTGTAAAGAGCTTAGTAAAAGAACCTTCTGTGGAACTGTTCGTGGACTGGAGCCCATATCTAGGCCATGACTGGAGTCCTCATTTTAATACATCAATNCCCATTGCGACTTTGAAGGAGCTTGCGAAGAAACTTGTTGAACTTCCGAGCGGATTTAACCTGCAGCGTCAGACTAAAAAAGTTTTTGCTGATCGCACCAGAATGGCTAGCGGAGAACTCNCGGTAGACTGGGGTTTTGCNGAAATCCTGAGCTATGCAAGCATTCTTACTAGTGGGAACAAGGTACGGATTACTGGGCAAGANGTTGGGCGTGGCACTTTTTCTCACAGACATGCAATTGTCTATGATCAAAATACCGGTGAAGCTAATATACCGTTGCAAGNGCTAGAGAAAGATCAAGGAAGCTTCACTATTTATGATTCCCTCTTATCGGAAGAAGCTGTTCTTGCNTTTGAGTATGGNTACGCTACGACAATGCCAAATGGATTAGTTATATGGGAAGCTCANTTTGGAGACTTTGCCAATTCTGCGCAAGTTGTTATAGATCAATTTATTACCAGTGGCGAACATAAATGGTCGAGGCTTTGTGGNCTCACTTTGTTGCTGCCTCATGGGTACGAAGGACAGGGACCAGAACATTCATCAGCCAGGCTAGAAAGGTTTTTGCAACTCAGTGCGGAGCATAANATCCAGGTATGTTTGCCAACCTCAGCGGCACAAATTTTCCATTTGTTACGTAAACAAGTGCTGTGNCCACTTCGGAAACCCTTGATAATAATGTCTCCCAAAACNCTGCTTCGGCATAATGNATCTGTAGCTTCTTTGCAGGAATTAGCCGAGGGGAGTTTTAAGGCAGTCATTGATGAAACGGATGGATTTGATTGTGCGGAAATTACGAAAGTGATTATCTGTAGCGGGAAGGTTTATTACGACTTGCGTGCAGAACGCAGGGCACGAGATATTAGAAATATTGCGATAATTCGTCTAGAACAACTTTATCCGTTCCCACAAGAAGATTTCCAGAAATCTCTAGTGCAATATATGAATGTCAAAACAATAATTTGGTGCCAAGAAGAACCTAAGAATCAGGGCGCTTGGTATTCCACTCAACATCGTATTCGTCGGGTGTTAAATGAGCATTTTCCTGAAATATGGCTGGAATACTCTGGCAGAGAAGCCTCTGCCGCTGCGGCAACCGGTTACCTTGGATTACATCAAAGCCAGCAAAAATATTTTGTTAATGAAGCTCTAAATATGTAAGGAATATCTAACCCCAGGTTTGTTAGATAAATTTGCTAGAATTAAACATGGCTACCGAAATTAAAGCACCACTTTTACCCGAGTCAGTCCCGGATGGAACGATATTAACGTGGTATAAAAGTGTCGGTGACACAGTAAAAATGGATGAGCTACTAGCCGATATTGAAACCGATAAGGTAGTTATCGAAGTCGCCTCTCCTATTGATGGAACGCTTACGGAAATACTGAAAGACTCGGGGGACATCATAGTCAGTAACGAGGCAATTGCTCGTGTTGAGCAAGGTTCTTCAATTGGAAACAGTGAAACTGCAACCACCGCATTGGCTGCTACCCCTGCAGCTACTACTGGGGAAATAGCAGAATTAGAGAATAATCTAATTACTAGTCCCGCTGCCAAAAAACTGATTGAGGAAAATCGATTGGCTGCACACTCTATAATGGGTAGTGGCAAGGGTGGTCGAATTACGAAGGAAGATGTTCTGGATTATATTAGGGCCTCCTCGAGTCAAAGCGTACCTCAACCGAAAATATCAGTGGCGTCAACAGAAAACACCGCCAAAGGAAGAATCGAAGAACGCGTCCCCATGAGTAGATTACGTGCCAAAGTGGCTGATCGTCTTCTGGAGGCGGTCCAGACTACGGCAATGTTAACTACGTTCAACGAAGCTAACATGGAAGCTATTATTGATATTAGAACTCGGTATAAAGATGAATTCGGTGAGGCACATAGTGGAACAAGACTCGGTTTTATGTCGTTCTTTGTTCGAGCGTGTACTGAAGCGCTTAAACGATTTCCGGCCGTCAATGCTTCTATTGATGGTACTGATATCGTTTATCACGGGTATCAAGATATTGGGGTCGCGGTCTCATCGCCGAGAGGCCTAGTTGTTCCTGTGCTGAGAAACGCGGACCATATGGGGCTAGCCCAGGTAGAAAGAGAAATAAATAAGCTTGCTGAAAAAGCCCGCGACGGTAACCTTGCTATCGAAGAAATTACAGGGGGCACTTTTACCATATCAAACGGAGGTGTGTTTGGGTCGCTTTTGTCTACACCAATTCTTAATCCACCACAGACTGCGATTCTCGGAATGCATAAGATTCAGGACCGACCTATGTCTGTTGACGGAGAAATTAAAATACTTCCGATGATGTATTTGGCACTTTCCTACGATCACCGAATGATTGATGGAAAAGAAGCAGTTCAGTTTTTGGATACGATCAAAAGACTGATTGAAGACCCAACTCGGCTTCTACTAGAAATTTGACATACTAAATTTTATCGAGAAGAAGTTATGGCAAAACAATACGATGTGGTGGTAATTGGCTCCGGCCCTGCTGGCTATGTTGCAGCTATACGCTGCGCTCAACTCGGATATAAGACAGCATGTATTGAGAAGTGGCTGAATAATGAGAACAAGCAGGTCCATGGTGGAACTTGCCTTAATGTTGGCTGTATACCCTCAAAAGCGTTGCTTGATAGTTCGTACAAATTCCTAGAAACACAGGAAAACTCTATAGTTCACGGCATTAAGGTGAGCAACATCAGTATCGATGTACCAAAAATGATTAGCAGAAAGGATAAGGTGGTCAACCAGCTTACACAAGGTGTCAAAAGCCTGTTTACAGCGAATAAAGTTGATAGTGTTAACGGCACAGGCAAGCTTGTTGCTACTGATAAAGTGATCGTTACGGCTCCTGATGGATCCGAGGAAGAATTAATAGCTAAACATGTCATTCTGGCTTCGGGTTCGGTGCCGGTCGACTTAACCCCGACCCCCATAGATCAGGAAACAATCGTTGACTCCACCGGAGCATTAGAGTTTCAGGAAGTGCCGAGTCATTTAGGCATAGTTGGGGCTGGGATTATTGGACTTGAGCTTGGAAGTGTATGGGCTCGCTTGGGGGCAGAAGTAACTATTCTTGAGGCATTGGATGAATTCCTTCCGGACGTGGACAGACAGATCGCTAAAGAAGCTAAGAAANTATTTATCAAGCAGGGNCTANACATAAAATTAGGGNCCCGAGTTACCGGGAGTAAAGTGAGCAAGGGTGNGAANAAAACNGTNACAGTCGAATNCACNGAGACAGGNAAAAACCAAAAAGTAGAGTTTGATAAANTGATAGTGGCGGTAGGGCGACAACCATATACTGAGGCTTTATTTGGTGACTCTGTGGGTTTGGAGTTGGATGAACGGGGTTTTGTCCAGGTCAATAAACACTGTGCCACTAATATCGCCAATGTCTATGCTATTGGTGATGTGGTTCGCGGGCCCATGTTGGCGCATAAAGGAATGGAAGAAGGTGTCATGGTGGCGGAACGCATTGCTGACAAGAAAACAGAGGTTAACTATAAGCTAGTNCCCTCTGTAATATACACTCACCCCGAAATTGCCTGGGTGGGCCAGAGCGAAGAAGAGCTGAATGCTGAAGGGGTTGATTGTAAAGTTGGCATCTTTCCTTTTGCTGCTAGCGGTCGAGCGTTGGCAGCAAATGATTCAGAAGGGCTAGTAAAACTATTAGCCGACGCCAAGAGCGATCGTATTCTTGGTTGCCAAATAATAGGGGCGAGCGCTGCAGATTTATTACAACAGATTGTAATCGCTATGGAGTTTAGTGCCAGCGCCGAGGATATTGGTTTGACAATGTTTTCCCATCCAGCTCTCTCTGAGGCAATTCACGAAGCGGCGTTAGCAGCTAACGGGCAAGCCATACACATTGGTAATCGTAAGCGCCGCAAATAAAAGCGACACTTAATCGCTATCAGAAAAAATCTGTAAAAAGGACGTTTTTCATAAATGGAGTCCAAATGAACCTTCATGAATATCAGGCAAAGCAGCTATTTGCCGATTATGGCCTGCCAGTCTCTAAAGGCGTTGTGGTAGATGATGTCGACAAGGTAGCTGCAGCAGTAAAAAAGATTGGTGGCAAAAAGTGGATGGTAAAAGCTCAGGTACATGCGGGGGGACGAGGTAAAGCTGGTGGAGTTAAGTTGGCGGATAGCGTTGAGGATGTTCGTGGATTCGCAGAACAGTGGCTTGGTAAAAATCTTATTACCTACCAAACGGATGCTACAGGACAGCCGGTAAATAGAATACTAGTTGAGGCTTGCACTAATATAAGTCAGGAGCTGTACCTTGGGGCAGTGGTAGACCGCTCCTCGAGTCGAATCGTTTTCATGGCGTCAATGGAAGGTGGCGTTGAAATCGAAAAAGTTGCAGTTGAGACACCTGAAAAAATTCTTAAAGCTCCGATTGACCCAATTATGGGCCCGCACTCATCCCAGGGACGTAAGTTGGCTTTAGGTTTGGGGCTGGAAGGCGATCAAATTAAGCAATTTATTGAACTATTTCTCGGTTTGGCCAAATTATTTCAAGATTTAGATCTGTCACTCTTAGAGATTAATCCTCTTGTTATTACAACCGAAGGAAATTTCGAATGTTTGGATGGAAAAATTATTATCGATAGCAATGCTCTTTATCGGCAACCAAAATTAAAAAAGATGATGGATCCAAGCCAAGACGACGAGCGAGAAGTTTTGGCTGCCCAGTGGGACCTTAACTACGTGGCGCTGGATGGCAATATAGGCTGCATGGTTAATGGAGCTGGTTTAGCCATGGGCACGATGGATATCATAAAGACCCATGGAGGGAAACCAGCAAACTTCCTTGACGTTGGTGGGGGTACTACAAAGGATAAAGTAACTGAGGCTTTCAAAATAATTCTATCTGATGAAAACGTGGTAACCGTATTGGTAAATATATTTGGTGGTATTGTGCGCTGTGACTTAATCGCCGAAGGAGTGATTGGGGCGGTACAAGAAGTAGGTGTTCAGGTTCCGGTTGTAGTGAGGCTTGAAGGCAATAATTCAGAATTAGGGCGCGAAGTACTAGAGAATAGTGGTTTTAACATCGTTGTGGCCTCCAGCCTTTCTGAAGCCGCCGAGTTATCAGTTGCACTAGCGGAGGATGCTTAATGAGTATCCTGGTTGATAGCAATACTAAGGTTGTTTGCCAAGGTTTCACCGGTTCCCAAGGAACGTTTCATTCGGAGCAGGCGATCGAGTACGGCACCAATATGGTAGGTGGGGTAACTCCTGGCAAAGGCGGACTGATCCATCTTGGATTACCTGTATTCGACACAATGCAGGAAGCCGTTGACAACACAGGGGCTGAAACTTCTGTTATTTATGTGCCTGCTCCATTTTGCAAGGATGCGATTCTAGAAGCTGCAGAGGCTGATATCAGGCTAATTGTCTGTATTACAGAAGGTATCCCAATTCTAGACATGATTGCGGTAAAGGCTAAATGTGACGAATTGGGGGTATGTTTAATCGGTCCAAATTGCCCCGGTATTATTACACCAGAGCAATGCAAGATCGGGATTATGCCCGGCTACATCCATCTACCGGGAAAAGTGGGGATAGTCTCTCGATCGGGGACTTTAACCTATGAGGCTGTTAAACAGACCACAGACCATGGTTATGGGCAGTCATCGTGTGTCGGTATCGGTGGAGACCCAATTCCAGGATCAAGTTTTATCGATATTCTAGGCATGTTTGAAAAAGACCCTCAGACTGAGGCTATAGTCATGATCGGTGAAATTGGTGGCACTTCGGAGGAAGAAGCCGCGGCCTTTATTAAGGAAAATGTATCCAAACCAGTAGTGGCTTATATAGCTGGAGTAACTGCGCCAGCCGGCAAGCGCATGGGCCATGCCGGGGCAATTATCTCTGGTGGCAAGGGCACAGCCGATGAAAAATTTGAAGCCCTTAATGACGCTGGGGTGATCACAGTTCGAAGTCTGACAGAAATTGGAGCGGGATTAGCTAAAACCGGCAATTGGTGAAGAAAGGTTTGCAGGTCACGATGAAAGCAGATTGAACGAATTTTTACACCTCAAAAGGTTCTAAATACTTGAGGTAATATGATAGGCTTAGCCGCGAATTCGGCTTTAAACTGCGAATGTAAGGGACTGATTGGGCAAAGTTAATTAGCGGAGCTCATAAATAGTAGAAACAAATATGTATTTGCGCTACCTCTAAACTGTATAGGGTTTGAGTGAAACGGTAACGCTTGTTCATGGTTTTATTAGATAAATCGTCGGACTCCAGTGATTAGAAAAATCAAGGAATTCTTGAACAGTTTAATAGCAATTAGGGACAAAAATAATAGTTTTCGTGTCTAATTAGTAAGGGCAAAATCTAAATATTGCCCACACTAGTTGGATCTGATTTTGTTGATAGTAAGTAATAAATAGGATGACACATGAATAACCGTCGTATTACTAAGATGAGTATGTCTACTCTAGCATTACTCATATCTTACTTTTTTGTTGTTGCGCATGCTGCGGAAGCACCTGCTGCAGAAGCACCTGCTACCGAAGAGGTCCCGCGCCAAGCTACAATTCTTATCGATAGCAGTATTATTGATAGGGCAATGGACGTGGTAGCTGAGAAATTTTCAGGGTCAGCTCAAATACAGGAAGAAATTTCGCGTTTGGCTAATGAAGCCAGTTCTACGTATGAAGAATTCAAGAGAGCTAATGACAATCTTGAGTCTTTGTTGGTACTAAACGCCGGGTTTCGCAAGTCTATTTCCATCCAGGAACAACAGATTCGTACGCTGGATGAATCCATAGCCGGGGTAGAAGAGGTTACCAGAGAAATTCCTATTCTGATGGAGAAGATGCTGTCTAGTATGGAGCAATTTATCGAAATGGACTACCCGTTCCACGTTGATGAACGTGCAAACCGGATTCAATTCGCGCGAGATGCCATTGATAACCCGGATGTTTCAATTGCTGAAAAATTTCGCCAGGTTTTAGTCATGTATCAGACCGAGACCTCCTACGGGCGGACTATAGAGACCTATCCAGACACAATCACAATTGGTGGTGTCGAGCTTGATGTAGAAATTGCAAGAATTG
>NZNL01000042.1 GCA_002694855.1 Gammaproteobacteria bacterium | reverse complement strand
TGAGCATGATATTAAATCCATTATTGCCGTTGCAGGTGAGCGAATCAGTCTCGGGTTTGAGTCATCAAATACAGTCTTCGCAGAATACGCCAATGCTTGGTTTTTCCCAGACCAACGCCGCATCATCAAGCCCGGGCCTCTTCGCGACGTCTCGATTCAACAGAACCTGTTGGCGATTACTCATCAGCAGCCGCGTCGTATGTTGGAAAACCTTACAGAGGTATTTGGTGTGCTCGTACTGGAGAATGAAGAAGGTACGCGAACCGCATTTGAATTTGTTGATCCAGCAGTTGATGCCAACTTGATTACTATTACGCCGTTAGCAGGCATGGATAATTCAGGTTCTGGGTTCGGTAGCGGTGGCCTTCCACTGTACATGCTCTTCGCTATGCTGGGTGGGATGATTTTAAATCTGATGCCTTGTGTGTTTCCTGTACTATCTATTAAGGCATTGAGTTTTACAAAAAACATCGGTGAGAGTCGTTATAAACAGCGCATGGATGGTGTTGCCTACACTGTGGGTGTGATTACTGCTTTCGTCGTTCTTGCCTCGGCCTTGATTGCTCTCCGCGCAGGTGGTGAAGCCGTTGGTTGGGCATTTCAGTTTCAGCAGCCGTGGTTTCTCGCTTTCATTGTCTACTTGTTTTTCCTAATGGGGCTTAGCTTGTCTGGCGTGTTTGAAATCGGAACAAGCATTATGGGAGCGGGTGCGAGCTTGTCAGACCAAGGAGGTTATAAAGGTTCCTTTTTTACCGGGGTATTGGCCACAACGGTGGCGACCCCCTGCACCGCACCGTTCATGGGCCCGGCCATAGGTTTTGCCTTAGCCCAGTCTTGGGCGGTAGCTATGCTGGTATTTATTTCTCTTGGATTAGGTATGGCCCTGCCAATTCTCGTGTTGTCTTTTGCACCGATCCTGTTCCGTTATCTGCCAAAGCCAGGTGCTTGGATGGAAACATTCAAGCAATTCATGGCCTTTCCTCTCTATGTGAGCGCGCTTTTCTTTTTGTGGGTATTAGGTAATCAGGTAGGCGTCATTGGAATGTCGCTGGTTTTGGCAGGCTGTGTGTTGTTCGCCTTCGCTGCCTGGATGTATCAACGTCGATTTTCCATGGGGCCGACAATGCGTGCTGCCCAGATTGCGGTTGGAGTTGGTGCTTTCGCAGTTGCCATATACCTGATGCAATCCTCGTTTCTACAATCCTCGGGAAGTAACCAGGTGGTGTCGCAAGAATTTGATGCAGACGGCAATCCGATTCAGAATTATGAAATATTCAGTGCTGCACGGTTGAATGAACTTCAGTCTGAAGGGCGCCCCGTGTTTCTCAACATGACGGCTGCTTGGTGCATTACTTGCCTAGCTAACGAACAGACGACACTGGGTACCGAGCGGGTACAACAGGCCATGAGTGATAATGACATTACCTACATGAAGGGCGACTGGACCAATGAAGACCCGGAAATCACCGCCGTCCTGGAGCAGTTCAATCGTCCATCCGTTCCATTGTACGTCCTGTATCCGGGTGATGCGTCAAAGGAGCCGTTGATTCTGCCACAAATACTTACCCCTGGTNNTCTCTCCCGGGCATTCGAAAGTATTTAACGAAACGCTTCTTTGAGCCACTGATGAGAAACACTTCTCTATTATTGATTCTCTTCGGTTTATTTTTCNCATTCGCAGTGAATGCTGACGAACCGATAGCAAATATTGGTGAGCTCAATTACGACTTTGCTGAGGCGCATCGGGCAGCGCTGGGCCTTCCGCGGCTGTATAGTTTATTGGTTAGCCATCGTGGGGAACTGGTGTTCGAGGAATATTATAATGGCACTGATCTACGGCGGCCTGCCAATATGAAATCGGCTTCAAAGAGTGTTATCTCCGCTTTGGTCGGTATCGCTATAGAAAAAGGTTACATTGAGTCTGTTGATGATCCCATTATCAAATATTTTCCAGATTATATCTCCGANCAGATCAACTCTGACAAACAGCTCATTACTATAGAAAACTTGTTAACTATGCAGTCGGGGTTGGAAACAACGAGTAATCGAAATTATGGTAAATGGGTATTAAGCGAAAACTGGGTGGAATTCGCCATTAACCAGCCATTAGTTGCCAAACCCGGCACGAGAATGCTCTACAGCACCGGCAGTACACATATTTTATCAGCCATTCTTACCCGNGCTAGTGGTATAGACACTAAGGCGTTTGCCCAAAAGCATCTCGTTTCGAAGCTTGGCTACTCCATGTCCTACTGGTCGAAGGACCCCCAAGGGATTTATTTTGGTGGTAATGATATGGAGATGACACCTCGGCAAATGCTGGCTTTCGGTGAACTTTACCTTAACAAGGGAATCTATGATGGGCAGCAGATCATCCCACTGGAATGGATAAAAGAATCCCATCGCCCTCATGCGCGCTCACCCAGGGGGCAGGGTAGGTATTATGGCTATGGCTGGTGGTTGAGAGACCTGGCCGGCATGCTGGTGCCGGTCGCCTGGGGATACGGCGGTCANTTGATCTTCGTNGTAGAACCTCTGGGTCTCGTTGTGGTCGCTACCTCAGATAGTACTCCTGGGCGCACTCGTCGGGGCCATCTGGGCCGTCTGTACAACTTGGTGGAAAACCAGGTTCTGCTGCAAGTGAGTTCACGAAACTTCGCTTCACGTTAGATAATCACTGTGGCTACCAAACACACTCTGCTGGAAATATAGGGGAATAATCCGAAGCTAACCCCCCAGATAGGAACGTGTTTTGACGCGATCTCCATCGACTAGGAGTAATGCGGGTGTGCGGGGTAAAATGTGATATTCTCCGCAAATCCTACTGCTGCCAATAGAAGAACTTCGCCTTTTTGCGGGAGTGAACACGTTTGGTGCGGGATCGATATGTACATTGCTTTACTACATTATCGCGTGAAGTGTCCGAAAAGAGTAATAAGGCATGAAAATACTTAACTACACCGCTACAGCAGTACTTATATTTTTAATCTTTTACCTACTGTTCATTGGTAAAGATTTACTCTTGCCTTTAGTTATTGCTATTGCGCTCTGGTATCTCATTAATGTATTGGCCCGCGCGTTTTCTCACATTGCTATTGGTGGTTTTCGATTTCCTATGCCCGTGTGCCTCACTGCTTCATTTTTAACATTCATTTTTCTTATATTGGCACTTATTAACTTCCTTTCATCCACGGTTGGTGATGTCTTAGATGTGGCACCAATATATCAAGAAAACCTAACAACAAGACTAGAGAACTTATCCTTCGTTGATATGTCAGAGTTCGAAGGCCAAAGCCTTCCCCAGTTATTGACTACCTGGTTAGATATCCCCTCGTTTTTAACATCAATAGCATCTTCACTAACAGGTATTCTGGCAAGTGGTGGGCTCATTCTTATTTATATAGGGTTCCTGTTTCTCGAACAGGGACATTTCACTAACAAAATCACTGCTCTGGTTGCAGATCCCAACAAAGAACAGGACGCAAATAAGATAATCAATCGCATTCGCGACGATATTCAGAAATACATCACCATCAAGATAATCACTAGTTCACTGACCGGCATGCTGAGTTACATTATTCTGCGTATCGCGGATGTTGATTTTGCCGGCGTTTGGGGTTTACTGATATTTCTATTGAATTTCATTCCGACGNTAGGCTCAATCATCGCCACTATTTTTCCNGCTCTGATAGCCTTGGCTCAATCCGATGGATATACCTTGTTCTTGGTAGTGCTGTTTGGCATCGGTGCCCTTCAGGTNTGTATCGGTAATATACTTGAGCCTCGACTGATGGGTTCGTCGTTTAACTTGAGTCCCATCATAATCCTCTTGAACTTGGCCCTTTGGGGNTATATCTGGGGNATTCCTGGCATGTTTCTTTGCGTACCGTTNCTGATTATCGTGACTATTATTCTCAGTCATTTTCCGCAGACTCGACCAATGGCGATAATCTTGTCAAGCGATGGTCGCTTACGGGTGCCCATAGANAAAACTGTCGGGGCATTTTCCTCCAATNCATCTGTTTTCACCTCGCCATCTAACGACCAGGGGAAAACCGGACAGGGCGACTAAACCCCTGCAACTTCAGATAATTAAGGCTATAATCCTCTGCTTTTTTGAATGGGTCGGATAGCTTCGCTCAGCTGAGTCACAAAAATCGGAACCGAGTATGAAAAGCGCTGAGATAAGACAGGAGTTTCTGGATTTTTTTGCTGCGCATGATCATGAGGTTGTGCCTAGCGGCTCTCTCGTGCCCGGGAATGACCCNACACTGTTGTTCACCAATGCGGGAATGGTCCAGTTCAAGGACGTTTTTTTAGGGGAGGAAACGCGAACNCGTTCNAGGGCTACTAGTTCGCAGCGNTGCGTGCGGGCNGGTGGTAAACATAATGATNTAGAAAACGTTGGCTATACTGCTCGTCACCATACTTTTTTNGAGATGCTTGGTAATTTCTCTTTTGGAGATTATTTCAAGCAGAAAGCGATTGAATATGCTTGGGAATTTCTAACTGTCAATCTAGGATTGCCACCGGAAAGGCTTTGGGTCACTGTATTTGAAGATGATGACGAAGCGGCTTCGATCTGGTTAGACGAAATAAAAATTGATCNCAGTCGTTTTTCACGTATGGGAGAGAAAGATAATTTTTGGGCGATGGGGGACACGGGACCCTGTGGCCCTTGTTCTGAAATCTTCTATGACCATGGCCCAGAAATAGCCGGTGGCCCACCGGGAAGTCCTGACGAGGATGGGGACCGATACATAGAAATCTGGAATCTGGTATTTATGCAGTTCGATCGCAAGGCTGATGGCACCATGATTCCTTTGCCCAAACCTTCTGTAGATACAGGTGCTGGTTTGGAGCGCTTGGCTGCNGTGCTACAGAACGTTTCNAGCAACTACGAGATTGANCTTTTTCAANCCTTAATCAAAAACATCGCCGATATAACCGGNGAGTCGGATNTAGAAAATACTTCTCTACGTGTCATNGCCGATCATATAAGGGCATGNGCATTCCTTGCAGTGGATGGNGTTATACCAGCCAACGAAGGCCGAGGATACGTGTTGCGCCGGATTGTACGCCGGGCCGTAAGACATGGTTATCAATTGGGTGTTAAAGATATCTTTTTTTACAAATTGGTAGCTTCACTGGTTGAAGTTATGGGTTCGGCTTATCCAGAACTCGTTGAAAGGCGAGGCGTTGTTGAGAAGGTGCTAAAAGAAGAGGAAGAACAATTTGCGCGTACTCTTGATAATGGGATGNTCATTCTAGAGAAAGCTATCAAGGAACTGAATAGCGATACTATTCCGGGCCAAATGGTATTCAAGCTTTATGACACCTACGGATTCCCGGTTGATCTAACAGCCGACGTGGCCCGAGAGCACAACATGAATCTCGATCTTGATGGGTTTGAGCAGGCTATGTTGATTCAGAAAAACCAAGCCCGTGCAGCCAGCAATTTTGGAAGCGTCGAAAAGCTGGACATAGGCTCAGATCTTTCTACTGATTTCACAGGGTATGAAANNCTGGACGGCACTTGCTCGGTGACNGGTATCTTCGATGTGCAAGGNGATCGATTGGATGANGCTCNTATTGGGGAAGAATTGCTGGTGCTACTGAATGCCTCTCCTTTCTACGGAGAATCCGGGGGGCAGGTGGGCGATCATGGNATCCTNGATAATGACACCTGNAAATTTGAAGTGTTTGATACTCAGAAGCAGGGTGAAGTACTAATCCATCGAGGAGTTATGCGAACCGGTGCATTGCGGGTTGGAGATCAATTATCTGCTCATGTTGCAGAAGTTGATCGCTTGGCAATCACGCTTAATCACTCGGCGACTCATTTGATGCATGCCGCACTTCGTAACATATTGGGTGAACACGTTACACAAAAAGGATCCTTAGTTGATGCCNACCGTTTACGTTTCGATTTTTCGCACTCGACTCCAGTAACAGAANANGAATTGAAACAGGTTGAAGCGCAGGTTAATCACGAGATTCTTGCTAACTCAATAGTCGAAAAAGAGGTAATGCCAATTTCCGAGGCTAAAACAAAGGGGGCCCTGGCACTTTTTGGAGAGAAATACGGGGATGAGGTTAGGGTGGTCACCATGGGCGGCGAGTACTCCGTTGAGTTCTGCGGGGGTTGTCACGTTAACCGCACCGGAGATATTGGTTTATTTAAGGTAGCCAGTGAGACCGGGATTTCCGCTGGTGTGCGCCGGATAGAAGCGGTGACAGGCAAAGGTGCGTTGACCCTGGTAGAAAATGAAGAACAGACACTCAAACAGATTATGGGGGTCGTAAATAGTGGCCCACTGGAACTGGTGGAAAGAGTCCAGCAATTGGCCGCCAGCAATCGGACCCTAGAGAAACAGCTCGGACAATTAAAAGCCAAAATGGCATCCAGTGTAGGTGATGAACTGGCGTCTCAGGTAATTGAAATTAANGGTACTCAGGTCTTGGTTGCCACTCTTGAAAAATTCAATTCAAAGTCACTAAGAGATACGGTAGACCGGTTAAAGAACAAATTGNGGACAACGGTGATTGTGTTGGCGAGCATAAATGACGGTAAGGTTGACTTAGTAGTGGGTGTTAGTAAGGACCTTACCAAGAAAGTAACTGCCGGGGACCTNGCTAATATGGTTGCAGAACAAATTGGTGGCAAAGGTGGCGGCCGACCTGATATGGCAATGGCCGGAGGTAANGACGTCAGTGCGGTTCCGTCGGCACTGGAAAGTGTTAAACCATGGCTGGAAGGGAAGTTATAAGCAATGGCNTTAATCGTTCAGAAATATGGCGGCACTTCTGTAGGGAGTATTGAGTGCATAGAAGCGGTTGCGAAAAAAATCAGTGAGTTCCGAGATAAAGGTGATGATGTGGTGGTTGTAGTTTCAGCGATGAGCGGTGAGACTAATAGACTAACAGCGCTAGCCATGGAAATGATGGAGCAACCCACGCCACGGGAAATGGATGTCCTGCTGTCCACGGGCGAGCAGGTTACTATTGCTTTGCTTTGTATGGCCCTTGAAAAGCGTGGCTATGGAGCGCGATCGTTCACTGGTGGTCAAGTCCGTATACTTACTGACGAAGCCCACACTAAAGCCCGCATCCGAGAAATAGACGGCTCCCGTATTCAAGCTCAGCTAGAGCAGGGTGAAGTGGTGGTGGTTGCAGGTTTCCAAGGCGTAGATGAGTCCGGAGATATTACTACGTTGGGGAGGGGAGGTTCCGATATAACAGCGGTCGCCCTGGCCGCATCACTGAAAGCTGAAGAGTGTCAGATTTATACCGATGTAAAAGGGGTTTACACTACTGACCCTAGAGTCGTGGAAGACGCCAAGTTGCTCAAGAGCATTACCTTCGAGGAAATGCTTGAGCTGGCTAGCCTCGGTACTAAAGTTTTACAGATTCGCTCAGTGGAATTTGCAGGCAAATATAAGGTACCGCTCCGAGTGTTGTCTACATTCGAGGAAGGTGCTGGAACTCTTATAAGTCTAGAGGAAGATACCGATATGGAAGATCCAGCTATAGCTGGCATCGCGTTCGAACGCGACGAAGCCAAATTAACCGTAGCGGGAGTACCTGATGTTCCCGGCATCGCCTACAACGTAATCGGCCCTGTCAGTGAAGCGGGGATAGAAGTAGATGTTATCGTGCAAAATGCTGCGGCCGATGGATCTAATGATATTACTTTTACCGTAAAGAGGAGCGACTCGGATAAAACAAAGGTTATCTTGGATAAACTTGCCTCTTCCCTAAAAGCCAAGGGAGTTGTCTTGGACAAGAAGGTCTGTAAGGTTTCTCTGGTTGGAGTGGGCATGCGTTCTCATGCAGGTATTGCCAGTCGGATGTTTAAAGCACTCGCGGACGAAAATATCAACATTCAAATCATCACTACCTCCGAAATAAAGATATCTGTAGTTATCGAAGAAAAATACTTAGAACTAGCGGTGCGTGCCCTGCACAGTACTTTTGATCTGGGTGATCCGGATTACGAAAAAGATTTAGAATCGTAATCAGTCGATAATTTGAGCCCAAAACAAGCCTAAATAAGTTGGCTTTGGCTAAATATAGGCAGATACTACCGTTTTGGTACAAAGGATTTACGAAAGCAAATCCGGTACTTTTTCCTGGCAATTAGAAAATTCGTACTAATACACTGGACAGCTTCTCAACGCCGTAATCAGAAGAACCGTATAGCAATGTGATGAAGCAGATTATCCATTCAGGTGGTTATTTCGGTGACTCGCGGGCAAATTTAACTGGAATGTTTTTCTTACAACCCTTTCGACAAAAAAAGGGGAAGTACAAAGGAATGATTAATGGAGAAAGACGATGTTAATACTGACACGCCGAATTGGCGAATCATTGATGATAGGGGATGATGTTACCGTTA
>NZNL01000041.1 GCA_002694855.1 Gammaproteobacteria bacterium | reverse complement strand
TCCCTTATGGGGCGCAAAACAGCAGAATAGATATCTTGCTGGAGGATATGGTTAATAATCAGTGCAGAAGGTGTTTTGTTGAAGTCAAAAATGTCAGCCTGGGCATAGGTGATGGTATGGGCTTGTTTCCGGATGCTGTTACCAAGCGGGGTCAAAAACATATGCAAGAACTTATCGAAATAGCTTCAGTCGGAGATAGAGCGGTTCTTCTGTTCTGTGTTCAACACGAAGGTATTGATCAAGTTTATCCGGCTGATGATATAGATCCTGAATATGGTCGTTTGTTACGTCAGGCAGAAGCAGCAGGAGTCGAAATTCAAGCCTATGGCACTGAGTTTGATATTGAAACCTCAACACTTCGCATAAATCAGGAACTTTCGGTAATCATTTAATCTAATCAGCACTATGTAGAAAGGTTAAGTATATGATTTTCCACCATAACCATGCCATTATCGATTATGAAAGGTACCGGCTTCAGACTCTTTCCTTTGCAGGGGCCCGCTAGGCAGCGTCCGTCTGAGATTTGGAAAAGAGCTCCGTGGGTGGCACATTGTATAAGCGCGCCATCAGCGTCGAGGAATCGATCTTCTTCCCATTCGAGTGGCGTCCCAAGATGAGGGCATCGATTCCAGTACAAGTAAATCTGGTTGTCTTTCTTGACCGCAAACATATAGATGCTATTCGCTTCAAATCCCTTGGAAGAGCCTTCCTCAATATCTTCGGTGTTTAATACTGCGATCATCAGTTAAGCGCTTTCTGGAAATCCTCCAGTAAATCCTCTATATCTTCAACGCCTACCGAAAAACGGATCATGGAATCATCAATGCCCATCGATGCGCGTCGTTCTGTACCCATTTCATNATAGATAGTATGNGCCACAGGAATAGCTAATGTCCTGGTNTCNCCNAGATTGCTCGATGCAATCACAATGTCCATATTATTCAGGAAATCAAAGCAGTCGATCTCGTCTGTCAGNTCAATGCTGAAGATNGCGCCGAAATTAGCAAACAATNGATTAGCTCTATNNTGCTGAGGATGGNCNGGTAAGCCGGGGTAGTAGGTATGGTTNANTTTCGTATGTNCATCACAGAATTCTGCNAGCGTTTNCGCATTNGCACAGGCTCTNTCNAGACGCATTGGCAAAGTCTCNGANCCTACTGCTAGATGATGNGCAGCCTCNGGAGACATAGAGGCCCCTATATCGCGCANGCCCTTTTTCTTAATTTGAGTTATTCCCCAGAAGGAGGGTTTCTCTTTTCGATAGGTGTCATGAATATTTACAAAATTACTCCAGTCATAAAGGCCAGTGTCGGTAATCATTCCTCCTAATGCGTTGCCATGCCCGCCGATATATTTGGTCAATGAATTGACTATCAAGCTGGCACCAACCTTTTTAGGAGAGAATAAGTATGGTGATGTCATTGTGTTGTCAACGCAATAAATAAGATTTTTNGTTTGACACAAATCACCAATAGCNTTGAGNTCTGCNACCTGCGTAACGGGATTGGCAATAGTTTCAACAAACACNAGGCGTGTATTTTTCTGAAGAGCTTTTTCAACAAAACGCGCTTCCGTGGCATCGACAAATGTAACCTGGATTCCCAGCCTTATCAGCGTGTTAAAAAAGCTGTTGGTATTACCAAACAAAAACATGCTGGAAACAACATGATCGCCTTTTCGCAGCAACGACAACATTGTTGTTGCGATAGCCGCCATTCCNGTTGCAAAAGCGATACTTGCGANGCCATCTTCCATNTGGGTAATACGATTTTGGAGTGCGGTCACNGTAGGATTAAGTTGACGTCCATAGTTATATCCTGCTCGCTTNCCTTGGAAGACTTCNGCGAGATGACGGGCATCCTCATAGCCATAGGCGACCGAGGGATGGATGGCCTTATGTAATACACCATGCTCCGGATTATCNCTGCGATCGGAGTGCAAATTGCTTGTATAAAAGCCTTCTTTGGACATCGGGAACTCTCAATGTGGATTGGCTGGACTTATGAAGGCGGATTTATACACCAGCGCAGAGGTTATTGGAAGNTAAGTTANCGTTGCGTATCGACACGGGTTTGACAATTAACACACAGGTTNGATTCAGGTTGTGCCAGTAANCTTNCGAAACTAATGACTTCATCACATNGCTTGCAGAATCCGTACTCATCTTGAGCCANCATTTTGATGGCNTATCGAACCTTTTCTAACCGTAGNNAAGNTTTTTCCCGAGTCGAAATNACCATACTCTGTTGCTGAATAGCNTCNATTCTNGACACNCTACCGACACTTGTNTGGTCCAACTCAACGACGCCAGCAGCCTCCCGATTGATTTNCAGTTGTTGATTTAATTCTTTTTCTAGNAGCAGCAANCTTTTAAGCAAGTCTGCTAANTTTTGATCACTTAGNTGATNCATTGGATTNATATGCNACATGGTTAATCCAAGNCTTGAAANAGAGCNCTAGTTTCTATTAGTGCTTGAATATCAGCAAGCCGCCGTTGATACTCCTGGCTGTTGCGATCACTGTAAATAGCAGCAAAGTCAGATTCAGATATTCCATCTCGATTATCGCCGACTTCAGGCATGTAATCTGATTCTGTCTGTAANGTAGCAAGTCTNTTCTGCATTTCAATCGCTGTTGCTGGATCTTGAGTCGAGTAACTAGCCAANTATACGCCCACNGTATTGGCCGTAAGGTCGGAAAAGCTNAATCCGGATCGATATCGCGCATCATAAGCTTCTTTGGTGGTGGACAACAGTTGTGCAAAATCAGCTCCCGTGGAGGCGGTGATAGCGGCTATAGATANAAGATGTTGCGCTAAGTCNTGTCTACGTTGCAATCGTACTTCGATATATTTTGCTGGTTGCATTTCTTTGGCTAGCGTTTCGCCCAACAACTGTGAAATGTCCTCATGATTCACATAGATCGCCAGTGTTTGAAACAATGTGCGATTTTCAGCTATAGGATCGCTGCCGNTCTTCGATTTCTCATTTGCAGCAGTAAACATTGGAACGAGAAAGGTATTGAGCGATACTGCTCGGAGATTAGCCGGTATCGCGGCAGCAATTTCGCTTATTAGTCGGTAGTGTTCCATTATGCGTTGCTGATCCTCATCCGAGATGAATAGTTGCTGTGCTTGCTCGCTTATACGGGATATTAAAATTGGATCCCATTGGAGGGTAACGTATATTCGATCTTGAATGACTGATATCTGATCTACATTGGCAATGAGTTCACTGAAATTCTGATATGTTTTGTTCTCGCCATCTAGATAACTGCGCATGCTGGTAGACGCTAGTTCGAGGAGCCCATTAGGGACCTGAAGTTTTCCTACTACCAGCTTGTCTAGAACTAGCAGAGAATCGTTCAAAATCAAATTTACTCCGAAATTCAGATAGAGCGGTATCCAACCATCAACTAATTGGAAAGTAAGTTTAGTATTTACTGTATTGTCAGCCAGTGTAAGAACAGCCGCCCATTCTGGAGATAGTCGCGTCATGTTAATGCTATAGCTTAAAAGCAGATTCANCTCATCAGCATTCAGCTGCAAATTCTGCTCGCTACGAGCCGACGGAGACTGAGGGGCACTTNTNAGCAGTAGCTGTTCGACGCGAGATATTTCATTGGAGGTTAACGCCGGTGNGTTTGTNACAGCCGGCTCAGTCTGAACCGCAAGTAACAATANAATAAATGGTCCGCTCAGNATTATGACCAGTAGAGGTAGCAACAATAATGAGGATATTTTGGATAAAGACATGGTCCAAGGCTTGCTTTTCGTTAACCGGGTTTCGCGGAAAATGAATTCTGCTAAGAGGTTTCTGCTAACAGGCAAATAATACCGTCAAATGCGGATTTTACTGACAAATCTACACTTTATCGCTATAAAGAATGAAAGAATCGATAATAATTGATATTTCTGCTGTAAAAAATTATTAATCAAGAGCTTGGCGCTAATTTTCGCGTAACGANCGACAGGTGTTTGCGAGATATATCATCGAGGACATAAATATGAACCTATTTCCGGATTCGGAAAGCCATTTAATTGGTTCGAATAAATGGGGCCGAATTGGCCTAGGTCTAATTTTCGTGCTAGCCCTAGGAGGCTGTTCTTCCAACGCGGCCAGGGAGGCAGAACTGGCTACNNAAGAAGCGGAAAGAATNNCCGCTGAGCAGGAAATGGCANGNATNGTTCAAGAGCAGGAACGANCGCGCGNGGCGGAANNACANCGACAACGAGAAGNAGAGGTTGCCGACCNAGNCAGNTTGCAGGCCGAGAGAGAGCGNCAGGCAGNTGAAGNGAGNGCCGANGAAGAACGGCGTCGGCAAGAAGANGCCGAACNGNGGGAGCAAACCAGACTNGCGCAACTTGCGGTGTCNGAGGCTNTAGAGGTTGAAAGNCNGGAAAANCTGGAACAAATTTCGCNACTAGAACAACAAATCGCTGNGATCCAAANCGAAGNCGATANAAATGANGNTGNATNTNCAATTCTTCAGGAAACTATCTTGGTGGCTGAGGAGTTGCTCCAGCTACTCATTACTGAACAGACCAAATACGAGAATACCGATGCGGACGGTAACACGATGGATCTGTTGTCAAAAGACCTGATAGCTGAACTAGAAGTACGAAAAAATAATCTTCTGCGGCAGACTCAATCTCAGTAATTCCTATGTCGTAACAGTATTGTCCAAACCTCCTATAGGTCAGGANATTACTGGTCCCCAAGCCCTTGACTCACTTTGTTTGTACAGCACGTTATGATAAAGTGCGCGCGCCTTTGAAATTATCCAACCAACAGGGAGATACGTTTAGATGTTCGGGATAACAATTACTGTCACTACAGTACTGTCGCTATTGGGTTTGGGAATCGCCTATTTTTACATGAAAAAGGTTTACAGCATTCCGCTCGATATGGGGCTCGATGAGAAAAGCGCAACTCGTTTAAAGTTTATTCATGGAGCGATAGCTGAGGGTGCGATGGCATTCCTTAAGCAGGAATACAAATTTCTTGCGATCTTCATGGTTTCATTTGCCGCCATTATTGTTGTTTTGATAGATGATTCCCACACTCCCGATATTCGTGAAGGTTGGTACACTGCCTTCGCGTTTCTGTTTGGGGGTGCTATTTCGATAGCCTCGGGTTACATCGGCATGAAAGTTGCCACTCAGGGCAATGCTAGAACCACCGTTTCAGCTAAGAAAGATATCTCTGATGCATTCAATGTCGCTATTAATTCAGGAGCCGTAATGGGCTTTGCATTGGTGGGGCTGGCAACACTGGGGCTTGTTTTAATTTATTTAATTATGAAATTTTTGCTCGCCGATCTCGGCGAGGAAAATAATCACATCCTTATGGAGGTTATTGCTGGATTCGGTCTGGGAGGTTCGACAATTGCGTTATTTGCGCGTGTTGGCGGTGGAATCTTTACGAAAGCAGCTGATGTTGGTGCCGACCTGGTAGGGAAGGTAGAACAGGGTATCCCAGAAGATGATCCAAGGAATCCCGCGGTTATTGCGGATAACGTGGGTGATAATGTAGGTGATGTAGCAGGTATGGGTGCTGACCTCTTTGGCTCCTGTGCTGAGAGTACCTGTGCTGCTATGGTGATCAGCGCCGTGGTATTTGCCGCCGATCCCAATGCGCTCTTGTACCCTGTTCTTATTAGCGCAGTTGGTATTCCTATAAGCCTAATCACAAAGTTGCTGGTTGAGGTAAAAACCGAAGAAGACGTGGCGACTGGGTTGATGAAATTGTTAATCATCTCCAGTGTTTTGATGGCTGTTGTAATGTTCTTTTTTACCATGGCCCTAGTACCAGAATTCTTTGAATTGAATGAAGAACAGTACACAAATNTNGGGGTCTATTGGTGTTTTCTATCCGGATTGATTGCCGGATTGGTTGTTGGTTTATTAACCGGCTATTACACNTCAGATAACTATAACCCAGTAAAGGAACTCGCTAANTCCTGTGAGACAGGAGTTGCGACTAACATAATTTACGGGCTCGCACTGGGTTATAAGAGNACTGTTTTGCCCTACCTGGCNATTGCCATCTGTATTTTTGTNTCTTGGGAGCTGGCCGGNATGTACGGCGTAGCNATTGCNTCACTAGGCATGCTTGGGACTTTGGTTATTGCNTTGATGATTGATGCTTACGGTCCGGTTGCTGACAATGCAGGAGGCATAGCCGAGATGGTAGGTCTTGACAAAGAAGTTCGTCGCCGCACTGATATTCTAGACTCCGCAGGAAATACAACTGCTGCGATTGGTAAGGGCTTTGCCATCGGCGCTGCGATACTCACATCTTTGGCCCTGTTCGCTGCATTTATAACAGCGGCTTCAAAGCTTATGGGTGAACAGATTTCAATGAGCTTACTGGACCCATTGGTATATACGAGCCTCTTTATTGGAGCGGTTCTACCATTCTTGTTTACTGCAATGACCATGAAGTCTGTAGGCAAAGCAGCTTTTGACATGATTGAAGAAGTGCGACGACAATTCAAAACTATCCCAGGTATCATGGAGGGTACGGGCGATCCCGATTATGCTCAGTGCGTAGCGATATCAACCCAAGCTGCTCTCAGGGAGATGATCGCTCCGGGTATTCTTATTATGGGTACTCCACTAGTGACTGGATACTTATTTGGTGTAGAGGCTGTAGCAGGCATACTCGCAGGTTCCCTTGTGGCTGGTGGTGTNCTAGCGATTGCTTCTTCCAACAGTGGAGGAGCTTGGGATAATGCCAAGAAGTTCATCGAAGCGGGCAATCTTGGCGGTAAAGGATCTGATGTACACACGGCAGCCATTGTGGGTGACACTGTTGGGGANCCATTAAAGGACACCTCTGGGCCATCATTAAATATACTGATTAAATTATCAGCCATTTTGAGCCTAGTATTTGCTCCATTTTTTGTGAATAACGGTGGAATACTTCTGGGTTAATCTACTCGAAAGCAAAATAAATAGGGATTATTAGGCCCTTTTTTTGTCAGTGATGCTTACCTAGTTATCCCGTCGCGACTCGAAATGGAATAGCACCCATTCTTCGTATTGAACTTGNGTGTTGTTTGCTAGACGCGTCCAGATTGTTCGCACATTTTCAATACANTGATAGATTCGGAACGANTCGGTATNTTCTATAATTAGGTTTCTGACCGAAGGATTTAGNGTGTAATTGGAGATTTCTACCAGTTTCCAGCTCTCCGCCATTGTTCGTCCTATGCACTCGTTGCCTTGCAAAAGATCGATGTACGGAAATTCTACATCAGCGTAAGCGAGAGATGGAACTTCGAGGTTCAGATTGACGGCAATTTGCTCAGAACCTTCCGATTCCTCTTTCAGAAAGAGGATAGTATTCAGGCGGATGTGGCCTTGTGTTTGGTTATACGCAACCACGCGCAAACCGTCATCGGTATTCTCTCCCCATGCGGAAGAGAAAATGGCAAATTTAACTTCAGTCTCTTCCTGCAGCTCGGCGGCGAGCACCGAGCTGTTGAATAGGAATAGAAACCATAAGGATTTGTGCATGTTGTTTCGTGATCTTTCCGTTCGAGGCTAAAGCCATTAAATCTTTACAGATTCGATTTTATCGAGCTAATTATACCCGTGTCATGCCTATTTTCTTTTTAGGTCGAATAAAAGATAATTCTCTCAATTAAGAAAGCGAAACTCTACCCACTGATGTTGGTATCTGCGGACAGGTTGGATTCATTATGAGTTATTTGGATAACATAAAGCACATCATCTGCATTGCGTCTGGAAAAGGGGGTGTTGGAAAATCCACTACCGCTGTTAATCTTGCTTTGGCCCTTCAGCAACAAAGTTCCCGCGTGGGGTTACTCGATGCAGATATATATGGTCCAAGCCTACCGCTCATGATGGGAGTAAAACCAGGTACCAGCCCGGAGATCAAAGAGCAAAAGTACATGTCTCCTATAACTGCCCATGGAATTGAATGCAATTCAATAGGGTTCCTAGTAGATCAGAGGGCGGCTATGGTATGGCGGGCTCCTATGATGATTTCCGCATTCAATCAGATACTGAATAACACGACTTGGTCCAACTTGGATTATCTTGTCGTCGATATGCCCCCTGGGACAGGAGATATCCAGTTAAGTCTAGCCCAGTCAGTAAAAATTAGCGGCTCAGTTATAGTCACCACGCCCCAGGATGTAGCGCTCCTGGATGCACGAAAAGGCATAGAAATGTTTAATAAGGTCGATGTCCCATTATTAGGAATAGTGGAGAATATGAGCACACATATATGTTCTAAGTGCGGTTATGAAGAGCCTATTTTCGGGAGTGGAGGNGGAGATAGCCTATCCGTGGATTATGGAACTGAAGTGATTGGACGGCTACCACTTGATTTAACCATTCGTGAGCAAACTGATGCAGGCAATCCTGTGGTAGCATCGAATCCAGATCATCCAGCTTCCCAAGCATATTTGCAGCTCGCCGATAATGTGGTTCGACGTGTTGGAGAAGTTTCCTCAGTAGTATCATCTAGTCCTAAAATAACGATTAGTAATGATTAGGTACTCACTTTTAAGGGTTACAAGGGATTCACATGATTAGGTCTTTAAATAACAACATACAAGGGAAGTGTCTTGGACGCAGTAAATGAATTTTTAATTTTCATCGATGGTTATCTTGGCAGCGCCATTTGGTTCCCAACTTTTCTGTTGCTTGTAGGCATATTTTTCACGCTCTACCTCGGATTTCCTCAGATTCGCTATTTCAAGCATGCCATAGGCGTAACGACAGGCAAGTTTGACAAGGAGGGGGCGAAGGGCGATACAACTCACTTCCAGGCACTCTCAACTGCTCTATCAGGCACCGTGGGTACAGGTAATATTGGAGGTGTCGCTCTGGCACTTCATTTGGGAGGCCCGGCTGCATTGTTTTGGATGTGGATGACTGCATTCTTCGGTATGACTAGCAAGTTCGTAGAAGTCACCCTTTCCCACAAGTACCGCACCCAGACTTCGGATGGGACTATGGCTGGGGGGCCGATGTATTACATGGAAAACGGGCTGAATGCTAAGTGGTTGGCAGTCATTTTTGCCATTGCTACAGTATTGAGTTCTTTCGGTACGGGTAATCTTCCTCAAATAAATAGTATTGCAGCCGGACTTGAGAGTACTTTTTCTCTTGATCCCCTTATAACTGCCAGTGTTTTGTCCGTGCTTCTAACTTTGGTAATCATCGGAGGTATTACACGTATAGCTACAGTAGCCGCGGCTATCGTGCCGACCATGGCTTTTATATATTTGGTGGGTGCATTCGCGGTCATAATTCCCAATATTGGGAATGTCATCCCTTCGTTTGTGTCTATCTTCAGTGATGCGTTTAACGGTTCCGCCGCCACAGGAGGCTTTCTTGGGGCGACTTTTGCTTATGCTTTTGATCGAGGCGTGAACCGGGGANTGTATTCCAATGAAGCGGGGCAAGGCTCAGCACCAATTGCCCACGCCTCAGCGCGAACTGACGAGCCTGCAGACGAAGGTATGGTGTCCATTCTAGAACCCTTTATAGATACCATAGTCATTTGCACTATAACGGGAATGGTCATTCTCTCTTCCGGTGTTTGGATGGAGAAGTTTGAAAATGAATTTCAACGGGCAGACATGAATTTTGTCGCTGGAACCTATAGCCAGGATGAACCAACAGATATAGAGGCACTTTTCTCCTACTTTGGGGGAGAGGAATCCCGTGCCACAAGTTACACGGGAGAAATCAGGTTGGTGTTAGGTGAAGTAGTCGACGCCTCGGATTTCACGCTTATCCATAANAGGTCTCTTGCAGAGGAAACCCGGTACACACGCGATGGTGAACCAATCACTGGAAGTGTCTCCGTGGCTAATGGACGTTTGGAAGACACAACTATCATAGTCACCGGTGGATCATTATTGCAGTCAGTACCATTGACTACCCGCGCCTTTACTCGAGGAATTTTCGGAGAATATGGGCAATACATNGTNTCCATTGGATTGATGCTATTTGCCTTCTCTACTGCAATTGCCTGGTCCTACTACGGTGACAGGGCGATGACCTATCTATTGGGTCCTAGATCGGTTCTGCCTTATCGAATTATCTACATACTCGGGTTTTTCTACGCAGCGCTGGCTGATACCACAATAGTATGGAATCTATCGCTAATAACAATCGTGTTAATGACTGTGCCGAATCTAGTAGGAATTTTGTTCATGCATCGGGAGATGAAGCAGACGGTTAATGATTACTGGGAAAAAACCGAGCACGGCACGCATGGTACTTAGCGAGCCGAAATCACCCTATAAACTAAGGATTAGAACTGGCTTATCTAGCCGCAGCTTCACCGGGTAAGCGAATGTCTTCAACAATAGCTTGAACGTCTTTTGGTGGAGCCGGTGTGAATTTACTTATTATTATCGCAACAGTCAGGTTTGCTAAAGTACCAATCGACCCAATTCCTTCCGGAGAGATACCTAACCACCAGTTGGCTGCATTGTCCGCGGCCGGATTAATGGTTTTGAAATAAATTATATAAGCCGCAGTAAACGTAAACCCTGCCAACATACCGGCTATTGCACCATGCTTATTCATTCGTTTCTGAAAAATGCCCAGTACGATGGCTGGAAAGAATGACGCTGCTGCCAAGCCGAACGCGTAAGCAACAACCTGGGCCACGTATGCCGGAGGATTGATGCCCACGTAACCGGCTACTAGCACGGCCACAAAGATTGCTACCCTCGCATAAAGCAACTCTTGCTTCTCCGTAATAGCGGGCATAAAACTTCGTTTTAAAAGATCATGGGCTACCGCAGTGGAGATCACAAGTAACAGTCCTGCAGCGGTAGAAAGTGCGGCGGCAAGCGCCCCTGCGGCCACCAAAGCTACAACCCAATTGGGTAATCCCGCTATCTCCGGATTTGCCAGTACCATGATATCACGATTGACCTCCAATTCGTTTTGCTCTGCGTCACCTAAATACTGTATGCGTCCATCGTTGTTCTTGTCTTCAAAGGAAACCAGGTTTGTGGCTTCCCACTTACTGAACCATTCAGGCACCGCTGTGTATTCCACATTGCTTACAGTCGTGAGGAGGTTTGTCCGGGCAAATGCAGCAACAGCCGGGGCAGTTGTGTAAAGAATGGCAATGAAGAAGAGGGCAAACCCAGCGGATCTGCGCGCATCACGAACATTAGGCACGGTGAAGAATCGGATAATTACATGTGGCAAGCCGGCGGTGCCAAACATCAGAGCAGCAGTTATGAAAAATACATCCTGGGTCGTGCGCTGCCCCTCGGTGTAGGTTGCAAAACCCAATGCTTCACTCATACCGTCCAATCGATCCAGCAAACGACCTCCACCAAATTCTTCAGTTAGTTCCGCACCGAATCCAATCTGAGGAATTGGAATTCCAGTCATCAGCATGGATATAAAAATGGCAGGTACCATAAAGGCAAAAATCAATACGCAATACTGCGCGACTTGAGTATAGGTGATCCCTTTCATGCCCCCCATCACTGCATAAAAGAATACAATCGCCATGCCTATTACGACGCCGGTGGTAATGTCCACTTCAAGGAATCTTGAAAATACAATGCCCGCTCCTTGCATCTGACCACAGACATAGACAAAGGAAATTACAATTGCACAGAACACTGCGATTAAACGAGCTGATTGAGAATAATAGCGGTCGCCGATAAAGTCGGGCACAGTAAACTTGCCAAATTTTCGTAGATAGGGCGCCAACAATAAGGCAAGTAATACGTAGCCACCCGTCCACCCCATTAGGTAAAATGTGCCATCTCTTCCTAAAAAGGAAATGAGGCCGGCCATGGAAATAAATGAAGCCGCGGACATCCAGTCTGCTGCAGTGGCCATACCATTGGCCAGCGGAGAAACTCCACCTCCCGCCACGTAGAATTCGCTGGTGGAACCGGCTCGGGACCAGATGGCGATACCTATATAAAGCCCGAACGTAAGAAATACGAAACCGAAAGTCCAGACCTGCACGCTCATTGAGAATCTTCCTCGGCAATATCCATTTGGCCTTTTGACGATTCCAAGTTGTAGCGATCATCAAGCTTGTCCATCAAGTGGATATAGACAAATATCAAAATTACGAATACAAAAATACTTCCTTGTTGGGCTATCCAGAACCCAAGCTTGAAACCTCCGAACCGGATCGTATCAAGAGCATCAACAAAAAGGATACCGCAGCCGTAGGAGATAAAGAACCAGACCGCCAATAGCGATAAGACAATCTTAATGTTGGATTTCCAGTAATCATGAGCACTGTTATCTGACATGGTTATCCTCTTGTTGGTATGTTGGTACGGCTCTTAACAACTAGTGAGGGCTCATGCAAGAACACGTGTTATAACTCGATTGCGAATTATGTAGCGCAAAGGATGGTATCACTTAATCTGGGACCCTACTAGCCAGCTAAAATAATGGGCTATAGTGGATTTGGTCCTTCGTTGAATGAGATTCCTGTCGACGGATAGGCTTTTTATTTGGAAGAATTGTTAGCGAGATAATTTGCTAACTTTGAGCGAATTTTCTGTTGCTGAGCTTCACTACCCTTATANTATTCGCGATACAGCCGGCGTAGTTTTTGTCGATCAAGNTTGCCGTGCTCTTTAATAGCNGCNTTAATTTCAGCGTTGCCTTCAGTCAGTATTTTTTCGCTCAAATCTCTACTATTTCGCAAATCTTTAGGTGCTTGGGCATCATTTCTAGGTAGCTNTTCTATAGCCAAAGAAACGACTTCATAATCACATGAGCGCATTAGACGTCCTATAAGCTGTAATTGGCGNTTCCTGGCTCCGTGTTTTTTAGGGAGTAGGTTATATTCTCCAATTGCAACTATCACTGCTTCGGTCAGGGGCAATTTCGACAACTGGGAGGGGGCGAATTTAGTTAGCTTATCTCCAAGTGATTGTAATGCTAGAGCGTCTTTTTTACGCTGAGTCTTGCTTCGGTGTTGATCCAGCGAGTTCTTTTCCCNGTCCATTGTTTACACGTAAAANATTTGGGCCAGTCCAAGAAAGGCGAAAAAGCCAATAGAGTCAGTCACTGTTGTTAGTGCTACGGAGCCAGCTAANGCTGGATCGATCTTGATCCGTTTGAGAAATAGNGGTAAGTATGCTCCTGCGAGAGCAGCGGTGACTAGATTTATCAACATCGCCGATGCGATGATATAGCTTAGCAGCAAATCGCGGTACCACATGAATGCGATGAGCGATATGACAAATGCCCAGAGAGCACCATTCAACACGGCAACTCCTAGCTCCCGGGTCANCAGCCAACGACTGTTGGATGGGCTTATATGCCCAAGTGCTAGGCTCCTGATAACCAGTGTCAGTGTTTGTGTGCCTGCTACGCCCCCCATNTTTGCCACGATTGGCATTAGAACTGCTAAGTAGACGACTTGTTCGATAGTATCCTGAAATAAATAGATCACNATCGAAGCGAGNACTGCTGTCATCAGATTAACCCCCAACCAGAGTGCACGGCGTTTGGCTGTTTTGATNATTGGNGCAAATGTATCGTCCTCTTCGTCGAGNCCTGCCATACTCATTAAAGAGTGCTCGGNGCTATCGCGGATAACATCTACCACGTCATCAATAGTGATACGGCCTAGCAGTTTCTCATTGTTATCGACAACGGGAGCTGACACCCAGTCATGTTGCTCAAATAATTGAGCAATTTGGGTAGCCTCCATATCTACTGGAATGGCCTCAATGTCTTCTCGCATTACTTCCCGGACCAATGTGTTAGGATCAGATACGAGTACTTCTCGGAGTGGCAGTATTCCAAGTAGCTCGTCATCCCGATTGACGACAAGAATATTATCTGTCATTTCGGGGATACTTTCGTGACGTCTCANATACCGGAGCACCAGCTCCACGGTATGGNTNCGCCGCACAGTAATGGTGTCCGTGTTCATTAATCCACCTGCGGTATCCTCATCGTAGGAAAGCACAGTTTCGACTCGATGCCGATCTTGCTGGCCCATGGCCTGTAAGACCTGAGACGTAACCTGCTGAGGTAGTTGTTGCAGTATGTCTGCCAGATCATCTGTTTCTAGGCCCTCTGTGAGTTCAGCTACCTGTTCCGCATTTAGNTCNCTTAGNATATCGTTCTGAAGGTCTTCGTTGAGNTACTGAATAACCTCTCCCTCAGAATCCTTATCGATCAATTGCCAAAGTACACTTCGGGTTTTAGGTGGGGATGATTCAATTANGTGGGCAATTCCCGCCGTAGGCAAAGTCTTAATCATTTGCCGAATCTGATACAGGGAACCACTGTCGATCGCCTGGCTTAGAGCCAGTATGGGGTCCTTTTGGAATTGTGATTCGGTCACTTGAACCATCCTTGAAATTAATCCTCTACTCAGTAATCGGCGAGTTGATGTATTTGTATTAGGATTGAGGGGCCCATGATTTAACGGAAAGCTGTCTGCTTGGGCTTGCNCAATTTTACCGCCATTTTAGGGGTAAGCGGAAGTCACCCCAACGAAGTGATTAATAGCTGCTAGAGGAAATACGGTTCATTCCGATTCTCCGAATCGACTGTTAATCAAGGCAACAGTAGCTTCGAGCGCTTTTTCCTCATCTGGACCACTCGCTTCGATGGTAAGCTCGGTTCCTTGAGCAGCAGCTAGCATCATGAGAGAGAGAATGCTTTTACCATCCACCAGCTTGTCATGCCCCACCTGTACCTTCGAGGCAAACATTGACGTTAATTCGACCAATTTTGATGCGGCGCGAGCATGTAATCCAGCTTTGTTAATTACTGTCACTTTCTTACTTATCATCTCTTAATTTCCAGTAGTATTGGAAGAGATTCCATTTACGAGGGGGAGGTAATAGGCTANCGAGAAGATTATCTATGCAGTAATACCCCCGATCTTCGAGAATGTGCAATAGGGTACTCTTTCCTGAGCCTGATCTGCCGCTGATAATGGTNAGCTTCATTAAGGNCGACCTACGGTATTTTGGGAGTCCTNGTTTGAGACTAGTACGTAACAGCTATATTGTAGAGGTCTTCACTGTCCTGAGTNTGTCGCAATGTATAGCAAAAGTCTTCATCGTTAAACAGTTCGGCAAGGCCCGCCAGGGTTTTTAAATGCTCATCTGTTTTTTGCTGAGGCACTAACAGTACGAAGAGGATATCTACAGGCTTTCCGTCAAGGGAATCGAAGTCAATCGGACTATCTACTGTAATTAGAGCNCCCAGAATTTNGTGGCAGCATGAAACGCGACAGTGAGGAATCGCGATACCGTTGCCTAGTCCAGTGCTACCTAACTGTTCTCGAGCCATAAGTGCGTTGAAGATNTCNTCTTCTTTCAGTAATTCATTTTGTTCAGCAACGAGCTCGCTGACATTGGTTAGAATTCTTTTCTTGCTCACACCTAGCAACCTAGCATGGCAGCGTTCGGGGGTTAGTATTTCATCCAGTTGCATTGCGTTATATGCTCGTAACAGGCCAATTTCGCTTGGTTTTCAAATTTTAGTCAGAATATTTTATGTTAAGNTTGTTACNAGAAGAGTCTTTTTCTTTCGTTTGAAGGTGGTATAGATAGGGAACCGCGGTACTTGGCGATAGTGCGTCTGGCAACGTTAATCCCTTTTTCTTCCAGCAATTCCGTAATCTTATTATCGCTTAGTGGTTTGCNTGCATTTTCTGCAGCTATCAATTTTTTTATAATGGCGCGAATCGCGGTCGAGGAGCACTCACCACCGCCCGCAGTAGAGACATGACTCGAGAANAAATACTTNAGTTCAAAAATCCCGCGCGGAGTATGCATGTACTTCTGTGTGGTCACTCGGGAAATTGTGGATTCATGCATACTNACAGCTTCAGCAATATCATGCAANACCATTGGCCTCATTGACTCTTCACCATATTCNAGAAAATCCCTNTGGTGCTCAACGATACGTGTAGCCACTTTCATTAGTGTTTCATTGCGACTTTGTAGGCTTTTGATAAACCAGCGAGCTTCTTGNAAATTGTCTCGTAAATAATTATTCTCGGCGCCCGAATCAGCCTTCTTTACTAGTGAAGCATAATTGTTATTGATTCGTAATTTAGGGGTTGTATCGGGGTTAAGTTCGACTCGCCATNTTNNATTTNCCNCCTGTTTGGAGACGATCACATCGGGAACAATATACGTTGTGGANGATGGTGAAATATTGGCGCCTGGTCGCGGNTCCAGNCTTTCGATNATCGAAATCGTCTCANTCAGCTCTGATTCTTTAAGTTTTGTTCGACGCATCAGTTGGGCGTAGTCCCTGTGGCCCAGTAAATTCAGGTGCTCACTGATGATCAATTTGGCATTCTGAATATGCTTCGCTTGTTCCGGATTGTTGTACTGNCTTAACTGGATTAANAGGCACTCAGCCAGGTTGCAGTATCCTACGCCGATAGGGTCGAACTGCTGGATGCGATGTAGCACAGCAAGCACTTCATCTAGTTCTATTTCCAGTTCTNCATCAAGCCCTGCATGGATAGATTCGACATCTAAAGTAAGCATACCGTTGGTATCAATGGCATCTATAATAGAAAGGGCTATTGATTTATCTTGTTCGGACATTGGAGTCAGNTTTAATTGCCAGAGTAGGTGGTCTTGCAGCGTATCTATTGTGGTGTTGCGTGATTCGAATTCGCTGAAATCAGACTCAAATGATGGGGTCGAAGAATAGTTGCTGGGATAGATGTCGTCCCATTCGCTGTCAACAGCTAGATCACGAGGTATTTGTTCCTGCCAGCTTTGTTCTTCACCGTTCAGTGGTTGNTTATTTGATTCTCTGTTAAAACTTCTATCTTCTTCTTCGTTGTTTTCTATTAGTTCCAGCATCGGGTTAGACTCCAATGCTTGGTGAATTTCTTGTTGGAGATCCAAGGTGGAAAGNTGTAATAGACGTATNGCTTGCTGAAGCTGNGGGGTCATGGTCAACTGCTGACCGAGCTTTAGCTGAATCGAAAGTTTCATGGATTACACTATTTNCAGGTAGAAAAAATGCNAAATTCGAGAGTGGTGAACATTCGACAATTTGGTCCACCGANGNGACCATCATAGCAAAATTCGNGCTTGAATTGCATAGAATTTGGAATCGAATTANGGAGGNTCAATTGTTGCAACTATATTTGAAACTGTTTGCCAAGGTAGACTTCGCGAACCTTTTCATTGCTTAAAATCGTTGCAGAGTCACCTTTGGCAATGATCTTTCCTTCACTAACGATATAAGCCTTTTCACAGATGTCGAGGGTTTCCCGAACGTTATGATCGGTTAGTAAAACCCCAATATCTTTGGTTTTCAGGTGTTGAATTATTTGTTTGATATCCGTCACAGAGATGGGGTCAACTCCAGCAAATGGTTCATCCAATANGATAAATTTTGGATCGGTAGCTAGTGTGCGCGCAATTTCAGCGCGGCGTCGCTCNCCACCAGACAAACTCATCCCCTTGTTATGACGAATATGANCAATTTTGAATTCTTCAATTAGAGATTCCANCTTGAACTGTTTCTCAACGGCNCTGAGATCTTTGCGGGTTTCTAGTATGGCCATGATGTTTTTTTCCACANTTAGCGTACGAAATATAGAAGAGTCTTGGGGCAAATAGGAAAGCCCATAAANGGAACGACGATGAATNGGAAGGGTAGCAAGGGCATGATCATCGATTGAAACCTCTCCGGCATCAGCCCGAATAAGTCCAACGATCATGTAAAAACATGTAGTCTTTCCCGCTCCATTTGGGCCTAGTAATCCAACAATTTCGCCTTGCTCGACGGTAATCGAAACATTACGCACGACCTTCCGGCCCTTATAGCTCTTGGCAAGATTTACAGCTTTTAGCATAAGTTATTCTTGAGTAGTGCTTAGTGTACCCTCGCAGGGGCCGGTGGCTTCCTTTATCAGGTCTCGATCCACTATATATATAATAGCAGCGCAACTCATCGCTGAATCAGGCGATTGGATATCCGCGTTACCTACTAACTCTAGAATAGTTTCGTTGGAAAGCTCATCAGTATAGAACAGTAATGTATCGCTGGTGCCAGTGACCATGGATCCATCTTCATCGAGCTGTTGTTGATAGTGCACAGGCATTCCTTGTACGATAACTCGGGTTAATTCATTAGTGGATACACTATATTCGAATATTGCTTCGTTGCCCAAAATCTCTAAAGAGCCTTGCGTCACTTTTACATTTTCAGTCATGCTAAGAGTTCTAGTGTTGCCTATTATACTCATCGTTGAATCACCATCCGAACTCCAAAGCACACGCTGGGTTTTGTCCGATTCCAAAGACATCCCTAATTCTGTGCTCAGAAAGATGTAACCGAATAGAAGGAGTTTCATGTAGTTAGTTAGACATTCGTTCATAGCTTCCTCGATTGCTACGATGAAAGAAAATTTCCTCAGTTGTTAGGTCTACAAACATACCAATAGATGTTTGTCGAAAATTAGTAGTTACCAGCGTTACCGCCTGATCGGTTTCGAGAGTTTCCATTTGTGGGTTCAGTGAAAGAAATTCCGAAGACAGCACAGTTCTATTTCCGAATTCATCGATGTTATAAGCCTCAACGTTCCCTAACAGTTCAATTAAGTGAGTTGTCGTATCATTTTTGGCTGGGGTCGCTGAAATTCTGCCCGAATTGGCAACTATATTCCAACGAGAATTTCCTTGTTGATAGAGTTGGATAAGCGGGTTTTTTAACTCGGTTCGTGCTTCGTCGCTATAGTGAGTCTGGCTGGTTGCCTGCAGGGTATAATTGATTGTTCCATCTCTCGCATACAGCACGGTATTTATACCCGCTGAATAGGCATCAAACTTCAGGTATGCTTGATCGTGCTGTGGGTCTGGTACATTACTAACAGATTCGAAGGAACTGATCACCACGAACACGACAACGGCAATAAGCCCGGGAATCAGGAAAAGAGAAATTCGTTGCATAGTGCTTCACGTAGCAGTGTAGATTAACAGCTTAACATGAAAGTAGTGGCTGGTTGGAGTCAACACGAACTCTGGTTATATCTTAAGAAAATGCTCGTAGTTACCTTGGGCTTTGAGAATAAAATCAGTAATTTCCCGCACTGCGCCATTACCTCCGTCTGTTTCTGTTACGGCCTGAACCGAGGACTTCACCGAGGCGTGTCCATGAGGAACGCTGAAGCTAGATCCGGTCACTTGCAACACTGGCAAATCAGGAAGGTCATCTCCTGCGTATCCAACCTCTTCTGGTTGCAAATCTTTATTTGCCATTATTTCGGTGAGTACATTTAATTTGTCTTCTCGGCCCTGGATGAGCAGTTTTATTCCAAGATCGCAAGCACGTTTTTCCAATAATGTTGAAGTTCTTCCGGTAATTATTCCGACTTCTACACCAGTACTCATAAGCATTTTGATGCCATGGCCGTCCAATGAGTGAAATGCTTTAATTTCTTCGCCTGAGGTTGCGAAATAAAGCTTTCCATCAGTTAATACGCCATCGACATCCAAGAGTAATAATTTCAATTTTCTGGCTGCGGCAACTGCTATGGATTTTTCCGTATTAAATATCATGGAGAAGATTCAAACTACGTTAGCCAGCAGTAAGTCATGCATTTTTACAATACCTTCTATTTGTCCATCGTTATCTTTTACGATGAGAACGTAGATGTTTGTATCTTGCATAATCTGTGCAGCTTCTGCTGCTAAGGAATTGCTACCAATGAACTTGTAGTTGGAAGACATAACATCTTTTATCTGAGTCTTATGTATATCATTGCCAGCATCGATAGTTCGTCTAAGATCACCATCGCTAAAAACGCCGAGCAGTCCTCCAGACTTATCAGTTACTGTTGTCAAACCGAAACCCTTTTCGCTCATCTCGAGTAAGGCGCTTGTAAGCGTGGTATCAGCTGTCACCTTAGGTATTTCCTTACCGGAGTGCATGACATCTTTTACTTTTACTAACAAACGGCGTCCCAGTTTTCCCCCGGGGTGGGACAGCGCGAAATCGTCATGGGTAAAACCCCGGGCTTCAAGCAATGCCATCGCCATGGCATCGCCCATTACGAGGGTTGCAGTGGTACTCGAAGTCGGTGCCAGCCCCAGAGGACAGGCTTCTTCCTCAACATGAACATCCAAATTGCAGGTAGCGGCAGCTGCCAGTTCGGATTGCACGTCTCCTGTTAACGTGATGAGAGCTATACCTTTTCTCTTTAGTACGGGTAGCAACGCCGTGATTTCTTCTGTAGTGCCCGAATTCGATATAGCTATAACTACATCATCACTGGTGATCATTCCTATGTCCCCGTGACTCGCCTCTGCCGGATGGACATACATCGCTGCAGTGCCGGTACTTGCAAAGGTGGCAACGATTTTTTTTCCAATATGACCGGATTTCCCTATACCTGTGACGACTACTCGACCTTTACAATCGAGAATAAGAGAACATGCCTGTTCGAAATTATCACCAATACGAGATACCAGAGCACTTACTGCCTCTTTCTCGATTTCAATGGTACGGATTGCACTGGCGACGAGTGGGGATTTTGAGTTCATGGTTATGTTAAAAATCTTGGAAGAGAAGCACTGGTTTAGGTTCCTAATTGAATCAGCATAACCGTAAACCAGCCACAGTAAATTGACAAGAAGATCAAGCCGCACACGCGTCCAATCATCTTCTTTCGCTTGATCCCCCGGTAGCAATAGTAAGAGAGTAACAGAGTCAATACCAGTACTACTAGATAGTCGCGACTCAATAGTAATGGTTCGATAGGTCCAGGGCTGAACAAGCCAGGGAAAGGGAGCACAGCAAGTAAATTCAGGATATTTGATCCGAATATAGTCCCAATTGCCAAGTCGTGCTGACGTTTTAACGCACAGGTTATCGTTGTAGCTAATTCCGGTAGGCTGGTGCCCAGAGCAACGATGGTCAGCCCAATAATGGCAGTTGACACACCGAGAGTTTCAGCGATAAAAGAAGCTGCCCACACAAGAAATTCTGCAGAACCAATTAGTAATACTAAACCCAGTAAAAGATAGACTATCGCCTGTAGCTTGCTTACATTGGGGAGGTCTGCCTGCTTAAATTCAGGTGGAGAATCAGTTCTTTTCTTGATTTGCCGGTAAACAAATAAAGCTGTAATTCCTAACAATACGAGAGCATCGAACACGCCGACGTGCAAGTTAAATAGGAGCGCACCTGTGACCAGTGTAACCAGCAACAATGCGGGTATTTCATCATCAATCAAACTGGTCGGTTCGAATGGTAAACGTATCAAACTGTTCGATGGTTTCAATGGGCTAATAATGGCAGCTACTCCGAGAGCCACACCGACATTGAACAGATTGGAGCCAAGTGCGTTCCCTATTGCCAATTCTGGTTCGCCTGCCAGGGCCGCAACGGCGGACGAAAACATCTCTGGTGCGGATGTTCCGAATGCGACTATAGTAAGACCTATCACCAATGGGGATACCCCAAGGCTGCGAGCCAAAGCTGAAGCGCCGGACACAAGCCAACTAGCTCCCAAGATCAATCCAACGAATGCAAGGAAGATAATGACTGTGGCTGAGGGAATACTTAACAAATCTGTGTGCTTTCGATAAAGCCAATAATTAGAAGGGTCTTTGACTTTGTTTGCAAGTAATAATTTATTGCGGTAGGTAATTCATGTAAACTGGCCTCCCTCAAACATGGTTCAGTCGTTATTATGGCTTGAATATCCATGCTCAATATGCTTTCAGCGGAGAATCAACAGGGATGGATTTCCATGCATGTAAAGCCATTTGTGATCGTGGGTAATATGAGAGATAGGCTAATGAAATTATTAAACAAAATATTAGCAATATTATGCTTTTTTATGGCCATGCAAAACATGCTTCATGGGCAGGAGCTAACGGCTGTCGAGACTGCTGAGTTGGGTGTTGAAAGCTTGCTAAAAACTGTCCTTGAGTCTAAAGATTTCTTCCTCACTGACAGGGAACGCTATTTTTCAGCAGTGGAAGAAGCAGTTAGCGCTACCGTCGATTTCAATGCAGTTGCCGAAGTGGTTATGTCGAGTTACGCAGATTCAGCCACTGCCGAACAGAAGCAACAATTCGCAGATATCTTGAAAACCGCGTTAACCCGTTTTTATGGCGCAGCGCTGGTATCCTATAACGGCCAGGAATTGGTTTTTCTTCCTCCGGTCAATCCTGAAGCTGATCCAAGGGCTGATACTGTAGTTGGCATGGAGCTGCGCGGTAGTGACAGTAACCTCATGCTTCAGTATCAGATGTTTCTCAACGAAAACGATGAATGGAAATTGAAAAACCTAAGCCTAATGGGAATAAATCTTGGTCGTCAGTACTTCGCTCAGTTTTCGGCCTTAATGACACAACACAACAACGACATCGATCTGGTTCTCGAAAACTGGAAATAGTCGGAACCGTAATTTTTTAAAGGGCTAATTCTTGGATTCAGATCAGATAAGGGAACTGTTGTCGAGAGCAATGCCGGATTGTGAGATTGTCATCGAAGGCAGCGATGGTAAGTATCTTGTTACAGCTACAGGAGATGTTTTCCAAGGACTCACCGCGGTAAAACGGCAGCAAATTGTCTACCAGATTCTCAACGAGTACATCGTAAGCGGCGTTATTCATGCGGTAACCATGCGCCTAATGACTGCTAAAGAGCGAAGTGCGTCCTGATATCTAGATTCCGTCCTCAATTGCAATGGATAAGTTGATTATTAATGGAGGTGTGAGCCTCGAAGGAGAGATTCGAATAGCTGGAGCTAAGAACTCTGCGCTACCTATACTTGCGGCTACGTTACTGACCCACGATACGGTGCAGATTTGCAATCTCCCGCATTTGTACGATATTACGACGATGCTTGAGCTTCTAGGATGTATGGGAGTACAACCGATAATTGACGAAAAGCTCAATGTAGAGGTGAACAGTAGTTCGATAAAGGATTTCAGCGCCCCTTACGAGCTGGTAAGAACTATGCGAGCCTCGATTCTAGTATTGGGGCCGCTATTGACTCGTTACGGAAAAGCGGAAGTAGCACTTCCCGGTGGATGTGCTATTGGTAGCCGTCCGGTAAATCTGCATATTAGCGCATTAGAAGCGATGGGTGCGGACATCAAAGTTGAGGACGGGTATATAAAAGCTTCGGCCAGCGGTAAGTTGAAGGGTGCTCACATATTCATGGATCTGGTAACTGTAACAGGAACTGAAAACGTGATGATGGCGGCAACTCTCGCCGAAGGCGAAACCGTTATTGAGAATGCCGCTCGTGAACCCGAGGTGGTTGATCTTGCTAATTGTCTGGTCAAGATGGGAGCTGATATAGCTGGACAAGGTACAGACACCATCGTGGTTAATGGCGTTGAAGAGCTAAAGGGCTGCAGTTATTCAGTGATGCCAGATCGTATTGAAACTGGAACTTATTTAATTGCAGCTGCCGCAACCCGCGGACATATAAAGCTTAAGGACACTAGGCCTGACATACTGGAATCGGTATTAAGTAAACTTGAGCAGGTTGGCGCAGAGATTAAAGTTGGCGACAACTGGATAGAATTGGATATGCGTGGAAAACGACCCAAAGCGGTGTCTTTGCGCACTGCGCCTTATCCAGCGTTTCCAACTGACATGCAGGCCCAATTCACAGCCTTGAATGCTGTGGCAAATGGAACTGGGTCTATTACTGAAACCGTGTTTGAAAATAGATTCATGCACGTCCACGAGATGAATCGCATGGGGGCATCCATTCGAGTAGAAGGGAACACAGTAATCGTTGAAGGAGTTAAAACATTAAAAGGAGCGCCAGTTATGGCTACAGACTTGCGTGCTTCTGCCAGTCTAATCATTGCAGGCCTCGTCTCTGAAAATGAGACGAGTGTGGATCGAATTTATCATATTGATCGTGGTTATGAATGTATCGAGGAGAAACTACAATTATTGGGGGCGCGAATTCGCCGGGTACCTTCCTAATTCCGCTGTTGTTCCCATCTCATTTTGAAAAACAATTAAACAATTAAACAATTAAACAATTAAACAATTAAACAATTAAACAATTAAACAATT
>NZNL01000040.1 GCA_002694855.1 Gammaproteobacteria bacterium | reverse complement strand
GGCAGTGGAGAGTTTTATACCATGGGAAAACTTGTTGGCCATATAGGCAAAACTGTCGGTAGGAGCGATATAAAATATTGAAAGTCATCGTAATGGATTTTTTTCATTTTTCTCACTCAAACTCCTTACGCTTGTAAACGATATCCCCACCTACAATAGTTAAGAGGGCTTTTGTAGTTAATAACTCTTCTGCGGCGATCTTTGTGATATCTTTTGAGAAGACTACTAGGTCTGCCAACTTTCCCACTTCGATAGATCCTTTTAGTTTTTCTTCAAACGCTGCGTAAGCTCCCCAGATTGTATAACTTTTTAGCGCTTCTTCTCGAGACATACGTTCTTCCGGATACCACCCTTCTTCCGGAAGTCCGTCAATGTCCCGCCTGGTAACGGATGCATAAATACTCCATAGTGGGTTAATAGGCACTACGGGGATGTCTGAGCCACCCGCAATGATCACACCTGAGTCAAGGACCTTCCGCCAGGCATAATTCCCTTTCACCCGTTCTTTTCCCACTCTTGTTTCGGCCCAGTTCATATCGGAGATGGCGTGATATGCTTGCATGGATGGAATAACGCCAAGTTTTTCCAAACGTGGAATGTCCTCAAGAGAGATTAACTGCAAATGTTCGATCCGGAATCGACGTTCATGTATAGGATAGTCAGCGTCAACTTCTTCAAATAGATCAAGGGAAAGTCGACTGGCACTGTCACCAATTGCATGAACGTTCAGTTGAAAGTCTTTATTTACAGCATCGATAGCAATCTTCTTAATTGCGTCTGATTCAGTGACCACAGAACCACGATGGCCAGGCATATCTGAGTACTCATCTAACAGTAGTGCACCACGTGAACCCATGGCACCATCGAGGGCAATCTTTATACTTCTGAATGTAAGATGGTGATTTCCGTAACCGATCATAGGAGGGTATTGAAAATAATTGTCCAGATATACTTCATTACCGCCTAACATGGCATATATGCGATTTTTCAGTTTTCCCTTTTCGGCTAATACTTTAAAAATATCTATCATTTGATATGCGAGACTGGGCTCATTAAAAACTCCTGCATCATGAACACTTGTGAGCCCCACAGAGATACACGAATCAACTGCATTCAGTATGTAGCGGACTCTGTCATCGTAAGAAGGTTGGGGTTTTATACTGCTAATGAGCGTTTTAGCTCTGTCAACGAAGATACCTGTAGGAGCGCCTGTCTTTGAATCCCTGATGATTTGTCCGCCTTTTATGTCTTTCGTTTTTTCATCAATACCTGCAAGGTTCATAGCAGTTTGATTTACCAAAACCGAATGAGCTCCATCCCTCTCCAGCAATACAGGATTTTGTGGAGAAATGGCGGAAAGCCTTTCATGTGTTGGTAGTTTTTTGTCCGGCCAATCTTCATGGTCCCACCCGGCGCCGATAATCCATTCTCCTGGCTCAATTCTCTTAACATGCTGCTCTACTATTTTCAGGACATCATCAAAGTTGGTGGTTCCATGAAGATGTACCTCTTCTTGGTATCTTCCATACCATTCTAGGTGCACATGGCTGTCAATCAGACCTGGGGTAACCGTTTTATCCTTCAAGTCAATTACTGTGGTTTTTTCAGTAATATATTTTTTAGCTCCAGCATTATTCCCGACAAAAACAAATCTGTCTCTTTCTATTGCCAAAGCCTCAGCTTCGGGTCTGTTTTCATCTATGGTATAAATAGTCCCATTCAACAATACCAGATCAGCTTTCTTTTCTAAATGTTTGTTGCAGGAAGAATATGTGAAGGCGCTCATTGATAGAACCAAAAACCCTGTAAGTACTTTTTTCTTATGACTCATGTTTGAATGTACACATCAGTGGCAGCATTTTTGATGGAGTATTTATTTACAAATGGGACACATCATGTGATGAGATATTCTTAGATTGTTGAACAAGATGGAAATGACACAATTATTACTAGGAGATTTTCTTCACATTGCGTTGTATTCAAATTACCTAATACAGCATATAAGTGGATAGATTAGTGGATTGATAAATGTGGATTTTGGACTTTTATTGACCTACATTTTTTAATTCGCTGCATTTGTTGTAGTAAGTCAAAAACAGCACCGCGTGGAACCAAATAAAGCAGCAGTGAAAACACTTTTATAAAGACAGATTGATTTCACTGAAATGAAAAAGTCTCAAACAGAGTTTAAATGGCCATATCCCATTAAGTGGGGAGAAGAGCAGAGATTAGATACAGACATTCTCATACTTGGTGGTGGCATAGCCGGATGTTGGGCCGCTATTGCAGCTGCAAGGAATAAAGGTGTTTCAGTGACCCTCGTTGAAAAAGCACGGACCATCCGAAGTGGCGCTGGTGGTTCTGGATGTGATCACTGGGAGCATGCAGTTACAAATCCGAGCTGTCCACTGACACCCGAAGAAATAACACATGCTCAGATTGACAGTAATGATGGATATAACAACGGCATCTCACACTACATTGAAGCTAGAGAAGGATACGATCGGTTGCTAGATATGGAAAAGATGGGCGGCAAGATTCGTGATACAGAGGATGAATTCAAGGGTGCTGACTTTCGTGATGAAGACACAAAGTTTCTTTTTGCCTATGATTATGTTAATAGATATACCATCCGAACATGGGGGACAACATTCAAGCCAGCCCTTCATCAGGAGTGCCAGCGCTTGAAGGTAGGAATACTTGACAGAACAATGATAACAGGTTTGTTGACTGAAAATGGAAAGCCAAGGGGAAGGGTTGTGGGGGCAGTTGGATTTCATGTGCATACTGGCAGATTTGTTATTATCCGGGCAAAAGCTACTGTGTTGTGTACATCTCGTCCGAGCCGTCTTTGGCTGTTTACTCCTGATTTAGCAGGGATTTCTGAATTTCGGCCTATGCAAGCATGTGGAGATGGGCATGCGATTAGTTGGCGTATTGGAGCGGAGTTTACCATGCTGGAAAAATCTGTCCGGGCGGAATGGTCCGGTGCCCGAAGTTTTCCCCCGTATGGAACGGGTAATACACATAATACCTGGTATCCTTGTAATATGGTAGATGCTAACGGTCGTGAGATTCCTTGGGTTGATCGTGATGGGAATATTCTTGAAACATTTGGAGACAGATGTCGTCCCGCTCCTGGTCAGAAATTTTTTTTGAAAGGAGGAGGTGAGACATGGTTTCAGAAATACGAATATGTGGGTCCTGACATTGTCTCAACAGAGGAACTTATTAAACAAGGATATAAACTACCATTCTATGCTGATCTATCTAGCTTACCGGAGATGGAAAGAAAGGCAATTTGGGGACTTATGATTGGGCAAGAAAGCAAAACAAAAATCCCAGTTAAAAAAATGTATGAAGACGCGGGTTTTGACCCTTCAAAAGATATATTAAGAAGCTATGGTGATAGCTGGTGGTCAGCAAAATTTAAGCCTTCCGAGCGTCAGTTTTTTGGCCTTCCGGGGGGTTTGATGAATGACTGGGAACTTAGAACAAACCTTGAGGGATTGTATGCTGCAGGTGATACGCTTTTTGCNTCAGACTGTCATGGTCATGCCGCAGCCACNGGATACTANGCAGGACGACATGCNGTTNNGTATGCNATGTCNGCTNCCNNTCCANTGGTGGAGGAAGATCAGGTAANNAAAGAAAGNGAAGCAACNTATGCACCNGCNAANCGGGACAAAGGAGTTGANTGGAAAGACNTGAATGTCAGCATTACTAAAATAATGCAGGAATATTGTGGAGAAGAAAAATCAGATGANCTTTTGACGCNAGGTTTAAAGGCATTAAATGATTTANGGGAAGAGGATGGAATGAATATTTTTGCACGCAATCCTCATGAGTTGATGCGGGCTTTGGAAGTGCTNAANATCATGACAAATGCTGAAATTGTAATACATTCCTCAATTGCTCGAAAAGCTTCATCCAANCAATTGCATTTTATGCGTTCGGACTNTAAAAAGTTAGATCCACCAGAATGGCATAAGTTTGTAATCGTCAGCAAGAATAGTGAAGGGGTACATGTGAGTGAATCACCGATCGATTACTATTCACCAATGGATGAGAATTACGAAAAATATAATCAGGAATATATTAAAGAGAATTCTGCATGAAGAAAAAGGCTGTAGCGGTTGGTGACACAAATGTGTTTATTCCAGTCTCTATCAATGGGGAGACCTGCATAGGATGCAATCTCTGTGTTATGGTATGTCAACCGGATGTTTTTGTCCCAAGNAGAGAACCAGCTGGCGTTCCGGTTGTTCTGTATCCAAGTGAATGTTGGTACGTGGGNGACTGTGTAGATGTNTGCCCAGTTCCTGATTGTATCANTTTACATGTAATGGATAAGAATAAAGTNATCTGGAAACGTAAAGAATCAGGGAAATACTTCCAACTTTCATGACTTCGAAGTTCAAATATNANTGGTATCAAGAAATATATGATTCTTTTTCAGCAATCATTGCTGAAGCGGAGGGGTATGGCAAAAAACTTGGGCTAAATAAGCTTCCTAATGANATTGGCCTTTATGCTGGGAGTTCGTCCCGACCGGGNAATCTCCCCAATTACGTTCTCGACCCNATTGTAGAGGCCAATCGAGNCAGTCGGACNATTCCTGTTCGTACTGTGGAAGACGACCTCCGCAAAGTGGTCAAAGATGTATATGGTGATCAATANGACGCAGCCGCAGCTAATACGTGTGANGCATGCCTGAGAATCTGNTTTGAGACTTTATGTGCTCCACCTATCATGCGNNGAGGNGAAACATACCGTGGTCGNGTCATAATNCCATACAGCGAAGATTATGAATGGNTGGGAGGCTANGGCCGTGCCTTCCCACCCCGATACAAGAACCTTCTGGTGGANAGAACTGTTGCTGGAGGGGAACTNGGTGTTGAGGGNAAAACTTTGACTAATCTTGAGACTCTNTACGTCCGAATGGNNGGNGCCAGNTACGATTCNCACGGTGTCCGCTTNAATCCCACTTCTCTTNTGACAAAAGTTGATTCAGCGGCCACATTATCAGAAGTTAAAAAAGTNGCTGCCCGTCATNCTNATTCNTTGGTAGGAGTTGCNNCCGTTGGGTATGACACACCCAGTTACGGNCANGGTGAGCAAGATGANAATGGCACACCTNTACTCCTTNGCGGACTATGTGATGTNGCNACCGATTATGATGTACCCTATATTGTTGATACNGGNGGTTCNATACCTTTTCTTGGGATGGATCCCCGGGAAATTGGGTGTGACGTTATTACTTANAGTATGGACAAAGCNGGCAGGGCACCTGCTTGTGGTTTGATNATAGGNAAGGAAGAAGTNATGAANCCCATTCGTAAAGGTATGGGACTGGGNGGACANAGGTATGGTGAAGTATCATCCCATGGAAAAGCTGCNTATACNTTCTGTGATCCTGGTCGTGACACACTGGTAGGACTGGTGGCCTATCTGAAAGTCCTGAGAGATGAACCAANTCGCNTAAAAGATCCCATTGATCGTTTTCACGACATTGTTTTGGAAGAGTTCAAATCGTTTAANCCAGCGAAGTTCCGGGATCAACTCATATTNACTAAAACATATCAATTGGGNGGAACNGAACTGAATTATGAACAAACGTGGAGCGATGATGGGTTTGGNATACCCATTTTTANTCTNGAGGATCTCTGGGCCAACACAAANCCCATTGTGNTGGCNCAGGAGGCNATGGGTGTAGAACCAGCAACNATATACAGCGGTAAGGTNTTCATGGGGCCNGGTCTTGGCACTTTGGATCAAGAAGGGAATTTAATAGAAGANAACGCCGTACTNGGNGTNAAAACACTTGTTAAAGCTATGGAGATTGTCTGTCGNTATTCTGGTGTTGNGGATTAATGANNCGCCNTTTTTTATTCTCTTGTAAGAAGGAGAAAAAAATATTGCCCCTTTTTCTGTTGATTGGCANCCTTGCGGCACAAAACATTTCTTTCAAGGANATGGCTGTGGAGATGGGATTGAACTTTGTGCATGANCATGGCGGCACGGATCAGAAATTCTATGTNGAGACNATGGGCTCNGGCTGTGCNNTTCTGGACTATGATNNTGATGGTGATCTNGATNTTTTTTTNCTNCAAGGNGCACCNNTACCGGGTTGGAAGAAAAAAANNACACTTCGGAATCAGCTTTTTCGCAATGATGGTNANCAATTCACANATGTTACANGAGAATCCGGCNTGGGNGANACTTCCTATGGTATNGGCTGTGCAGCTGCTGATTATGACAATGANGGAGANACCGANCTGTATGTCACCAACTTTGGNCCNGACATCCTGTACAGAAATGAGGGTGATGGNACTTTTGCCGANGCATCTTATGCGGCCGGNATTTCTAANCCTCTCTGGTCCGCCAGCGCCGCCTTTTTCGANGCNGANAACGACGGCTGGCTTGACCTTTTTGTNAGCAACTATGTGGAATATTCTTTGGANAAGAATCCGTGGTGCGGAGACCAGNGGAAAGANCAGCGGGCTTATTGTGACCCTGATGTCTTTATGGGNATATCAGATNTTTTTTACCATAATAATGGTGANGGCACNTTTTCANATATGTCNGAAAAGTCTAATNTTATNAAAGGANANGGTAAAGGNTTGGGTGTAATNCCTNCAGACTTTGATAATGANGGNGANATGGATGTNTATGTAGCNAATGATAAGGTNATGAATAATCTNTTTATTAATGATGGTACAGGGATTTTTAANGANGACGCACTNTTTGCCGGTGTAGGTTTTAATGAAAATGGGCAGGCNGAAGCTGGCATGGGAGTCGANTTTGCCGATTATAANCGGGACGGCTGGCTTGACCTTTTTGTCACCAATTTNAGTGGAGAGTCCAATACACTTTACAGGAATGACAANAACGGATTTTTAACAGATGTGACGTTTGCTGCCGGCCTGGGGCAACCNAGCCTTGAGNTNCTNGGTTTNGGCACCAATTTTGTNGATNTNGANNTGGATGGNTGGGAAGATATTTTTGTNGNNAATGGCCATGTNATAGATAATATTGNNCTATTTAATCCNGATTATACCCANGCACAGCGNAAGCAGGTGTTTATGAACAGNGGTGANGGNACATTCATAGATAAGACCTCTGAAATAGGCGGTGCTTTGCAGGAACCGCAAGTGGGGCGTGGAGCAGCCTTTGGTGATATAGACAATGATGGAGATATTGATGTTGTCATTTCCAATAATAACGGCCAGGCGAGTTTGCTCATAAATGAAGGTCNGCCGAAAAATAACTGGATTGGTTTATTATTAGANGGACGACTCTANAACCGNGATGCCATTGGCGCCCGTGTAACAGTTACAAGCGGTGGAGGAACCCAAATTGCTACTGTAAACCCTGCGGCTAGTTACCTTTCCTCNAATGATAAGCGTCTTCAGTTTGGATTGGGCTCCCAAACTGTTGTTAACGAAATTTCTATTCAATGGCCTGGTGGAGGGGTTGATCGTATTGAAAACATNGAGGGGAACCGTTATTANCTTATTCAGCCGGGAGGCAAAATATCCGCAATTCAACCGTAGCCTTAGCTATTCTGTGCATATTTCTAAAGGCACAGAATGAAAACCGTCTTGAAGAAGCATATCGACTTATGGATCAGAATCTTAGCGGCCAGGCATCTGAGCTATTGAGAGAGATCGTTACCGATGAACCGGAGAATTTTGTTGCTTGGGCTGGCTTGGGAAAAGCTTACGACCGTTCTGGTAATATTATGGGTGCATCTGAAGCATATCGAAAAAGTCTTTCCTTAAAGCCAAACCAACCGGATGTTTGGATCTCATTCGGTGATTTCTATTTCCGGGGAAAAAGCTATCCGCAATCCGTGAGTGCCTATCAATCAGCTCTTCAGCATGACCCTGATAATGCAAAAGCTCACAACAATCTTGGGTCCGCTTATAAAGAGATGGGTAAACTAGAAAGAGCGATATCTCACTTTGTAGCCGCAACAAAGATTGATGTTGGATATGCTCTGGCCTATAGGAATGCTGGAGATGTTAATATACGGCTAGGCAACTTCAGTGAAGCTATTGAATGGTTAAGGAAAGCGACAGAAGTTGCTCCTGAAAATCTTTTTGGGCGGTATTGGTTGGGGAGAGCNTATGTNGGAGCAGGCCAGCCCAAGACGGCCATTCCCCATTTTCTCAATGTTCTNACCCGTCGCCCTGAACTTCCTCAAGTTCATCACGATCTGGGAGAAGCCTATTTTCTTACCCAAGATTATGAAAAGGCCATAGAACATGTACAAACAGGCATGCGTATCAATCCCCCAGGCGCTAAATCATACGTCACGTTAAGTAGGATTTACATTAACCTTGGCCGGCAAAGAGATGCGCTTGCTATTCTTGAAAAAGGNACNGAGGCTAACCCGTCAGCCGCTGCCATTTATATTGAGATGGGCGATATTCACAAATCAGGTTCGCGACACAACGATGCTTTACGAGCTTATACTCGTGCTGTAGCTCTGGAGCCGGACCTGTGGACCGGAAACTATAAACGAGGAGTCGCTCTTTATTATTTATCACAGCTTTCACAGGCGGAAACTGCTCTGAATGAGGCTTCAAAACTCAATTCATCAGCAGCTCCGTTGAAGCTTTTTAAAGGTCTCGTGGCATTNGCACAGAACCGGCCGGAAAAAGCAAGAATCTTTCTTAAAGAAGCTTCAGAATTGGAAATGAAAAACCCTGATATCTGGTTTCACTTGGGTCAAGCCAACCAACGTCTTGGAGAATGGGGCGAAGCAAAAGATAGTTTTGAAAAAGCTTATGATTTAAACCCTAGGAAGTCAGAAGTGCTTTACGGACTGTCTGAAGTGAATAAGAAATTGGGAGATCGGGAAAAAGCGCGCCATTATAATCGACTGTTTAAAGATGTATCGCTGTTTGAAGAGGAGCGGACCGTTCTAGAGAAAAAACTTTCAGGCAAACCAAACAGTACCAAACTGAGACGTGATCTGGCAATTCTCCTTGAGAAAAACGGCGCAATGGAGAANGCGATGGAATATNTACGTCAGGCTGCTTACCTAGGCGATGAAGAAGCGTCGGCTGAGATAGATCGCCTGGAGAAACTTATCGCACGTCGCTGAACNGTTACGCCAAATAGGCTCGATTGTTCGATCAGAAAACATTAACTTAACATCTCTCGTCTACAAATAGGCCACTTTTAGGCTAAATACTGGGTAAACGTATAGTGAAAAAAAGATCATTGCCAATTATTGGCATAATATGGGTGATATTTACAGTAGGCTGCCTCACAGAGAATCAGAATGTGGTGCTCCAGGACATTTTTGATGAGGCATGGTTTTTCAGGCTTAATGAGAACCCTCTATTTGCTACAGGCGTTGGCATTTACGACAAAAATGACAGGCTACCACTGGTTACTGAAAAANATATCCAGAGGCGTGGAGAATACTGGAGGGNTGTACTAAAGCGNCTTGATGGNATAGATNTTGATAGACTTAATGCCAAGAATCGTATTAATTACANGATTTTTCATCGAATTGTTGAGGATCGTCTTGCTGACATNAAGTTCAAATCCTATCTCATACCTCTTAATGCTGATTCAGGTTTTCATATTGCACTTGCGAGGCTTCCCAAAAATGTCCCCTTGAAAAGTATCACAGACTATGAGAATTACATTTCNCGNNTGAACGCTATTCCTGACTACATAGCNCAGCANATCGNACTGATGCGAGAAGGTATCCGAATAGGGATGACAATACCTAAAATTGTGNTGNATGGATATGATATAACNATTTCNACTCATGTNGTAAACNGNCNTGAGGAAAGTGTTTTTTATGAGCCATTTATTTCTTTNCCTNNCTCAGTTCCATCTNATGAACANNACAGATTGANACANGTGGGACGTAAAGCTGTTATNACAGGTGCAATTGAAGGATACAGAAAATTCCTCACATTTTTTNATGATGAGTATTATCCAAATGCNAGGGAAACCATNGGTGCCTCAGACTTACCNGACGGACAAGCCTATTATGAACAANGAACACGTCACTTCACCACACTTGATCTTTCTNCAGAAGAGATTCATAACATAGGTCTCCAAGAAGTGGAAAGNATCAAANGAGAAATGACAGATATTATCAAGGAAGTGGAATTTGATGGAGGTTTTCAGGATTTTTTGAATTTTCTTAGGACTGATCGTCAATTTTATGCCAAAACCCCTGAAGATCTTTTGAAAGAGGCATCTTTTATTGCTAAGAAAATGGATGCTAAACTTCCGTCACTTTTCAACAATTTGCCGCGTTTGCCTTACGGTGTGCAAGCTGTACCAGATCATATTGCACCTAAATATACCGGAGGGCGGTATGTTGGACCAGCCGAGGGGTCTACAGAGCCAGGTTATTACTGGGTCAACACCTATGCATTGGGAATTCGCCCTCTTTATAATCTTGAAGCT
>NZNL01000039.1 GCA_002694855.1 Gammaproteobacteria bacterium | reverse complement strand
GAGGGAGTACTGTTATGCCCTGAGGGCGCAGCTACAGTAGCCGCTTTAAGGCAAGAATTAACAACTGGCCGTATCAAGCCTACTGAGCGGGTCGTTCTCTTTAATTGTGCTACCGGTCTTAAATATGACATGCCTTCCGATCATCAGGAAATTAATCTGATGGAGGAAGTTGACTACAATGTTATTAGGCAATCTTGAATAACCTATTTTACCAAGATAAACCAGTCTGAAGGGCAACGAAAAATAACTTGTGTTCTCTATAGATTTTAAATACGTAAAGAATACTGCGAGGATTGATTGTGACGAAACAGGATAAAGGGAACGGGATCGATCTTTATACGTGGGCAACTCCGAACGGGCGCAAGGTATCGATAATGTTGGAAGAATTGGAATTGCCGTACTCTGTGTTNCCTATTGATATTACTAAAGGNGANCAGCATGCTGAAGAATTTNTAGCNTTAAGTCCGAACAATAAAATTCCTGCTATCGTTGATCATGCAAATGGAANCCAGTTGATGGAGTCAGGTGCCATTCTTATGTATTTAGCTCATAAAACCGGTAAATTAATGAGCCCGATTGGGGAAAAATTCTGGAAAGAAANGGAATGGTTAATGCTTCAGATGGGTAGCATTGGTCCGATGCTTGGTCAAACACACCATTTTGTAAAATTTAATCCTGGAAAGTCCTCGTATGCAGAAGAACGCTACCGNAAAGAAAATATAAGGCTTTACGGGGTCCTCGAGAAGCGACTTAAAGGCCTGGACTATTTATGCGAAACCTACTCCGTAGCGGATATTGCCACTTGGCCTTGGATTTCCCGTTATGAGTTTCAGGAGATGAATTTAAATTACTATCCACGACTTAAAGATTGGTATCTTCGGATAGCTNAAAGGCCAGCAGTCAAGAGNGGATACGCAGTTCCAGCACTTCTTCCTATTCCGATGCCGAACTAGAGTTAGCTTAAACTAAGTATTTGGTTGGCAGCCCAGATAAACCCAGATTGTTTCGGTTTTATTTTGCATAGCTAATTTAAGCTATCATATATGTTGTTAATCGCAATGTTCCTCATGTTGGCAGCACCTGGTTTTCTGGCTCCNTGAGCTTGAATCATCCCTATCCAAAACATGTCNTCAGTAGGATCAATCCAGAACCATGTCCCTGCAGCGCCACTCCAATAGTAGGTTCCCGCTCCCTGACGCGAACCGGCTGNTTTCGGGTCTGAGATAACCGCAAAATCTACGCCGAATCCTATACCTTCACGACCTGATCTCCCTAATCCACCATTGATGTTCAGTTCGTCACGTAAGCTATTTGTCCGCATGATACGCACAGATTCGGGTGTTAATACACGTTCTCCGTCGAGTTCTCCCTCGTTAACCAGCATCTGAAGGAATCTAGCGTAGTCATGTGTAGAAGAGACGAGTCCTCCCCCGCCAGACTCAAGCCGGTTGGGGTCATGGAAGCCAGGGCGATCTGTTCGTTGAGGCCTTTGGACTANACGGTNTCGCTCTGAATCCCAATTGTGGACCTCCGCAAACCTCTCTCTATCTTTGGGGTTTACGTAAAAGCTTGTATCACTCATTCCTAGTGGTTCAAAAATANGTTGTACTAGAAAGTCACTGAATTTTAATCCCGATAATTTNTGAACTATGTATCCCTGAATATCAACAGCCACAGAGTAATACCATTGCTCGCCTGGTTGAGAAAGCAAAGGAATGGCTGCCACCTTGTCGATCAATTGATCGAGATNGTCTGACGCTAGGACAGCGTTTTTACGAAAAGCATCGTTGACGGGATCCTGCCCTCCTAGGCCATAACCAAATCCCGCCGAGTGGTTCAATAATTCGCGCATTGTAGGCTGTCGTTCAAGGGGAACGAGTTCCATGCGNCCTTCCTCGTCATAGCTACTCATGACCTGCAGATTTTTAAGCTCTGGAACATGCTTGCTTACTGGATCGTCAAAATTCCACAAGCCTTCTTCATTAAGGATCATCAATGCGACCCCTGTAACCGGTTTGGTCATTGAATAGATACGAAAAAGACTNTCTAGCGCCATAGNTTTTTGGTCGCTGGTCCTGGCAAGGCCCTCTGCCTCAAATGTCGCTACCTTGCCGTCTTTGACAAGAATCCAAGTCATGCCCGCCACGTNCTGGTCGGACACGATCTCGGCCATCGCTATATCGAGTTTTTCGATNCCGGAGGAATCAAAGCCAGCTTCTTTGGGATCTAGTTCGCTTGTTGGCCATGCATTATCTGCCTGAACGCTTGAACCAAGAAGTAGCAGACTCGTAAATAGTATAATACGGACCACAAAACTGTTGATATTGAAAAAGTTTCGCATGGTTTTCCTCAACGTTACTTATTGATTTACCGCTAGTGATCTGTGNGGNTGAAAGAGGATCTNATGGTAGCGTGGGCCGAGCTGAATAAATAGGGTATTTCTGNGTTGATATCTTGAAAGTCGACTCTTTANGTTGTGGAGCCNCCAAGTTTCCGANCTGACCTGTTAGTAATAGCNGTTGATTCTTTGAACGTTAGTTAAATATACTGTATATATATACAGTATATTTAACTAACGTCAACATGACCGAAAAGCTTCCCTCAGAAACGAGGTGCGCTGCTACTGCTTCACCTGGCACTGGTGCTTTACCCGTTAATGCTCCNGTTTCCTATGCGGAGTTGCACTGTATATCTAATTTCACTTTTCTGCGTGGCGCTTCGTTTCCCGAAGAGCTAGTTGAGCGAGCGGACGAACTTGGCTACCAGGCCATTGCGATCACTGACGAGTGTTCCCTGTCAGGGGTGGTGCGGGCTCATATGGCAGCCAAAGAGCGCAGTATAAGATTGATCATTGGCAGTGAGTTTGTATTGGCTGAAGGTTGTCGGTTGGTATTGCTCGCTCCTAACCGCAAAGGTTACGGTGAGCTTAGCCATCTAATCAGCTGTGCTCGAATGGGTAGCAAAAAAGGCACTTACTCCATTGACCGCCAGATGATGGAACACAATCTTCCAAATGATTGCCTGGTATTGTGGATCCCAGAACTGCAGCAGGCACCGGAGCTTATTGCTTGTCAGGCTGTCTGGTTGAACCGTCAATTTCTAGGTCGGTTGTGGGTAGGAGCTGAATTGTTATTGCGAGGTGATGACCGCAGTAAATTGCAGTGTCTACAAAAGCTCGGTACACAATACGATATCCCGCTCTGTGCCACTGGCGGGGTGTACATGCACAATGTGAGTCGGCGCATCCTACAAGACACCCTTACCGCTATTCGACTGATCAAGCCCATTAATGAACTAGGTTTTGATGCCGAGAGTAACAGCCAGCGCCATCTGCGTTCGCGGGAACAGCTGGCTAAGTTGTTTACAGCGAAGTTGCTCGCGGCCACAGTTGAGATCTCCAGGCTTTGTCGATTTTCACTCGATGAGTTGCGTTATGAATATCCTCGTGAACTTGTGCCAGCCGGTCATACGCCTCATGGTTGGTTACGGGAACTAATCGAGCTGGGTATCCGTGGGCGCTGGCCGAAAGGCGCTACTCCCAAAGTGCGCAATATTATTGAGCACGAGTTGGCGCTCATCAGGGAACTGGGCTACGAGCACTACTTTCTTACTGTGCACGACTTAGTGGTTTTTGCCCGCAGTCAACACATTCTCTGCCAAGGTCGCGGTTCAGCTGCTAACTCTGCNGTGTGTTATTGCNTGGGGATTACNGAGGTAGATCCAGCGCGGGTAGAAGTGTTGTTCGANCGNTTCATCTCCAAAGAGCGCAATGAGCCGCCAGATATAGATGTGGATTTTGAAAACACCCGCCGCGAAGAAGTCATTCAATATATCTATAACAAGTACGGGCGCAGTCGCGCTGCCATCGCGGCAACTGTGGTTACCTACCGGCCTCGCAGTGCCATAAGGGATGTCGGCAAGGCGCTAGGACTGAATGAAGAAAAGCTGGATCATCTGGCCAANTCGATCTACTGGTGGGGGGAGNACCTGAGAGAACAACTGAGCGACGCCAACGTGGATNATTCTGACCCGNATATCAAGAAATTGGTATTCCTGGCCCANTCCCTTACNGGGTTTCCTCGNCACTTGTCCCAGCACGTAGGNGGCTTCGTNATCAGTCAGGGCCCNCTCACCCACCTAGTGCCGATTGAGAATGCCTCAATGNNGNATCGTACCGTGATCCAGTGGGAGAAGGACGANCTGGAGTCTTTAGGTTTGTTAAAGATCGATGTATTGGCTCTGGGTATGTTGACAGCGGTGCAGAAATGTCTGGATCTCATTAGCAGTTACTCTGCTGAGCAGTTGACCATTCAGAAGATTCCCGCCGAAGATCCGAAGGTCTACGACATGATGGGGAAGGCGGATACGGTAGGGGTATTCCAGATNGAGTCCCGGGCCCAAATGANTATGCTGCCGCGTCTAAGNCCTAGAAANTATTACGACTTAGTGATTCAGATNGCAATTGTGAGACCTGGNCCTATTCAAGGTGACATGGTACATCCCTATCTTAANCGACGCAGAGGTAAGGAAGCAGTCACGTATCCCAGTGATGCTNTCAAAGAAGCGCTGGAACGCACCCTAGGGGTCCCCATTTTCCAGGAGCAGGTAATGCAGCTGGCTATGGTNGCAGCAGGCTTCAGTGGTGGTGANGCAGATCAACTNCGNCGTGCCATGGCAGCTTGGAAACGTAAAGGCGGTTTGGAACCCTATCATGACAAGCTTGTGCAAGGAATGTTAGAGCGGGGCTACGAACAAAAGTTTGCCGAACAACTGTTCCAGCAAATAAAAGGTTTTGGTGATTATGGTTTTCCTGAATCCCATTCTGCCAGCTTTGCCTTGATAGCTTATGTGTCATCCTGGCTGAAGTGCTACCACCCAGCTGCCTTTTGTTGTGCATTGCTCAATAGTCAGCCCATGGGATTCTACGCGCCGGCACAACTCATACAGGACGCCGAGCGTCATGGTGTAAAAGTGCTGCCGATAGAATTGAACTCTAGTTTCTATGATTGCACACTGGAGTTCCCAGAGGGCTACCGGAAACCGGATAAGCACAGCAGATTAACATTAGAGCCTGAAGTGCGCATCGGCTTTTGCTTGGCCAAGGGTTTGTCAGAACCGGGCGCAAACGCCATTATCGAGGCCCGCCAGTTTGGCGTATTTATCAATATACAGGACTTGGTGTTTCGCAGTGGTATCAATAAGAAAGACCTAGAATCACTGGCTGCTACTGACGCTTTGAAAGGATTGAGTGGTGATCGCCATCGGGCGTTCTGGCAGGCCAGTGGGGTAGAGAAGGATGGGCAAAGGAGAGACATACAATCTTTCAGCTTCTTTGATGATACAGAGTTTGCCGACAATGATTTCGGTGTCGATGTCCTTCTGCCGGTGGCTAGCGAGGGACAGAACATCGTCAGTGACTACACATCGACCGGTTTTACTCTGCGCCGACATCCCCTGGCCTTTTTCCGCGATCACCTGAATAACTATCAGGTATCCACTGCCAGTCAACTCGCCCTTATTGATAATGAGGCCAACGTTAAGGTCACCGGTCTGGTGACATGCCGGCAACGTCCCACAACCGCAGCGGGCGTCATCTTTTTGACCCTAGAGGACGAGAGCGGATTTATCAATGTGGTAGTGTGGCCCAATTTGGGTGAAAAGTTTCGGCCAATCGTTCGTCAAGCCACATTGCTTGGTGTGGCAGGTCATGTGCAAAAAAGTGATGGAGTTATTCATCTCATTGCGCGCGAACTGGTAGACCTTAGCCATTGGTTAGGATCAATGGAATTGTCATCACGCGATTTTACCTAGTCGGCGCAATACTCTAATTCCCGGCCCGCAATACCAATCACTGATATGCTGAATTGTATTACTTTTTTAAGTCATGCATACGGTGGATTCCATTCAGGCGAAATAGCCATGCAGGTACCAGTTTTTATCACTAGTGCGCTCGCGATAAACCCATAGCCGGCTTCCACTGGCTTCTCGTGCTACATAGTAATCACGGCATACATCAGTGCCAGACCACCAGAAAGTCTCGATGCGTTCCGGTCCACTGATGAGAGTCACGGCTTTACGATGGTAGAGCTTGCTATTTCTGAGTACCAGCTGCTTGGGTTCCCGCAATAGCCAAAGTGGTCGGGGAGCCAAAGCAACAAATTGTGNCTCTTNCTCCTTGCCNTTCCTGTGTCCGTCTCCATTGNAACTCTNGNCAATAGGTTCGCCATAGTCTNNCTGCTGGTTGGCGTATTCTGGGCAATGCTCCGACACGCTTNTGATGCATTTCAGGTAATTGTCGGCCAGTTTTGCATGTAATTGTTCCACGAACTGGTCGAGGTCGTTTTCGCTACCATGGGTTGATGTTGGTCTGTCCTCTGCCAGTAGGGAATTGCTGCGGCCCATGAAAGCATTGAATTTTTTTGCCTTAAGTTTTACNCCNGTCACCGGTGCAGGGATNNTCAGGTTGCTGAAGTGAGTTTCCAGTAACATAATCAGATGCTCTTGTGAACGNTTGGGCCGACGGAGGGCCAGGTCCACTTCNGTATTATCCCTTTTTTCATGTTGGAGGGAGAATAACAGGTGGCTAATACAGAGGTCTCGGTGGCGCAGGAATTCGCAGAGTTGAGCCACCACCTCATCAACCACCGGCGACAGNCGGTCGAGATTTTCCAGTTCGAAAGGGAGATCGTAACTTGTAGAGAATGCCGGNGGTGGCANGTAATTGTGGATTGGCTCAGGTGCCTTGCCTAACGCCTTGTTGAGCAGGTTGACAAAGTCACCGCCGAAACGTGTGTGTAGTCCGTTTGCTGGCAGCCGCCAGATATCTCTTAAGTACCGTACTCCCATGTTGTATAAGCGGCAATTTTGCTCCTTGCTCAGTCGTAATACGTTAGTTGGTAATCGACCGAGTGCCGAACGCAGGCTATTTTTCTGGTAAACCAGGACATTATGGCCTGATCTTGCCAGTAGCAGACTACCGATGACAGTAGGGCTGGCGGCGTAGAGGAAATAACCTGGTAGCCCCCTTTGTTGCAGCAGGGCATTGAGCACAGGNGCCAATTTGTCGTGCACTCGTTCCATGCCGCCAAAGTATTTCAGGCTGCTGCGGATTTCACAGATCAGGGCGTGCGAGTGAAAGCTTATCTCAGAACTGACTTGCTGAACCGCACTTGCCAGCTCACTAAGGAGCTTTTTTTGTCGAGACTCAGATAATTCCTCCAGTTGGGGAAAATAGAGGGCATACCAGAGACTATCCTGTTTTTTATTACACTTTGGGGATTCCTTACTTTTTATAGTCTTGGTGGATCCTGACAGCCTGAAGATTTGCGTGATGCTGTTCTTCGATGCAGGGACCGGAGAGAGTTGGTCTGTGTCGTCTGGGTTTTTCAAGGGAACTACTCCAGACTCTTAGCTAGGTTGGTATAGATTGACCCGGGTGGTTAGGGGGCGGAAGTTGCCACGAGCGTTGATGACGGTAATTTCGGTCTCAGAAAAATCACTAGCCTCTTTATTATTGCTTCTAACCAAGGAATCCTTTATTTTCAAGCGTATCTGAGATGGTGAGTATTTACTATCATGTTGTTTAAAGAATACCCCTAGGGTGTTGCCATTCTCTGCAGCCAGCTGCAGGCGGCGCAGCACCTTGCCTGGTAACCAATTTTGCCAAGTTAGTACCAGTCCAAAATTACTGGTTTGCAGTGCTTTTTCCATGCTCCATAGAGCATCTTTGCAGGAAGTATCCCGTTTCACCACCAGTATCTGATCAGTATTTACGCCTACCTGCACCAAGGCAGGGGCGTATGGCATATGGGGTGGTGTGATCCACAGGACCCACTTGCCTTGTTCAACGACTGAACGCATGAGAGGAATAAGCAACTGCAGTTCACCTATGCCCCAGCAGGGAGTAATAACCTCGATTAATCCACTCTGGGGCCAGCCGCGGCTAGGAAGAATATCGTCTAGTTGGGGGAAACCAGTGCTTTGACCGCGAAAACCCTGTCCCGCCATGTCGCAGCCTCGCCACAATTTAGGATTACTGTGTAGCAGTTTCTCAATCGTGACCGAATGATTGTAGCCCTTGTCAGCCGAGGGCTGTGGCGTATTCGAGGGAGTTCTGATTATTGTCATTTTGAAAACCAATAATATTAATACTGTATATAAATACAGTATTATAAAGATCAGTTTTTCAAAAGCAACAACAAATCTACATTAAGTACACATTAACTATCTTCAGTATTACATTGTTTTTTAGGGAAAATTAACATTAAAGCTTTGAAAAATGGAGCCGCTAAGGCACTTGTGCATTAAATTAGTACCGGGGATTAAGATGAACAAGAAGCCGGATATGGTAACAGTGGTTATCACGTTATTTGTCGTAAGTGTACTGGCCAGTAGCGTCGCGCAAAGCGCCTTGATGTAAGCAAGCTCTTAAATTTTTCTAGCTAAAGGGTCAGTCGAGACCACACGGCTTCCGAGAATAACTANGAAGGAAAGCTTCGCCAAGGATAGGTAGTGCAGTAGTTTAGTGTTCCGCCCTATGCAGCATCGGGGCGGTATATTTTCTCAGAGGTAATCACCGCATCCAATCGCACATCCCAGCTTGCCAAGGGAAGCGATTCAGTTAACTGACACTTGTGCGCTAGGCCTATGAGCATCGGTGGATTTTGGCGATTGAGTATCTTGAAACTAAAGGTACGGTCATAGAACCCCTTACCCATACCCAAACGAAAGCAATCGGCATCGAACCCAACCANNGGTACGAAAACCAAATCAAATTCAGTGGGTGAAACAGTATCCTTGGCAGCAGCTGGCTCGTAAATTCCCCACCGGTTTTTCCTTAAAACAGTGTCTTCATTGAACCGTGCGAAAGAAATAAGCTCAGAATTTTTGTCGGGAATCGTTGGCAGACAACAGGATTTACCTTCGCTAAGTGCTTGTTTTAGAAGCGGTGTAGGATCTATCTCACCGTCCACACTTTGGTAGAAGGCAATTTGCAAGGCTTTGCGATAGAAATCCTGATTAGTTACCAGTTCGCGCAGGTTGTCAGCGGCCCTGGCCTGCTGGACCTCCGTCAGCTTTCTTCTAGCTTGCCGAAGTGTATAACGTAGATTGCGGCGTTCTTCTTCAATCATAATGAGATTAAGACAGAAACCACTGGTTATGAGTCAAGTCCCCCGGAACACAGCTATCAAACTTGCCCTGAACCCAAAGGTTCAGGTGGTGGCTCCCGCGATGCATAAGGCTTTCCGGCTTGCGGACATGCACAACAACATCTGTCGAGTTGCCTCCGGTTATTACAGTATCGGCTCAAGAACACTTTTGATTGGCAAATGTTCTAGGGAACTCTGAGCATAAGTATATATCGCGATATGTGATGAGGAAAGCCATGGGGACGTGAAAATATGTCGCAAATTGGGAATAAATTAGGAAGTTAATTTGACTGGCTGAAATGGTGTGATGGCTATTTTGAAATTCTATTCGACGTGATTGCGAAAAGACCGAAATCGGTAACGAGAATAGTTTTTGTAAACTTCTAGATTTCCAGCTGGCGGTTGGTGGCCAATGCTATATCTATCTTGTCTTCTATATCCTTCAATTGTTGGGCTGTCGTGTGGCGGGCCTCGGTGATGACGTGGTTCTTCTTGAGCATGTCGTGAGTGATATTCAGCGCAGCCATTACCGCGATTTTTTCAGCACCGTGAATATTGCCACGCCCCTTGATCTTACGCATATTCTCATCTAGGTACTTCGCTGATTTCATCAACGCTTCCTGATCGGCGGGTGGGCAATTTACCTGGTACTCCTTATCCAGAATTTTGACTTGCACGGCAGAGCTTTGTTCGTTCATGATGATCCGTCCAGGGTTTAACTGAAGAAGTCTTCAGGATTGATCCATAGCCTTTAATTGAACGAGGATCGATTCCAATTTGGACTTCGCTTGTTTGTTTTTTTCCAGCAATTGCCTGCGTTGGTTCTGCAAGGAATTCGTGTCGGCCTTAAGTTTCTGATTTTCACGCTTCATTTCAGCGCATAGGGCTATCAGATTATCGGCTTTTTCATTCAAAGATTCGAATTGGTCTTCGCTCATTTTTTCTGTGTTTTTAGCAGCTTAGCTTTTTTTTAGTGTCTATTTAAATTCCAATTGCCCCAAAGGACTATTGGCACAAGTTTAGGATTTACATTAACAGTTCCGTAACTATAGAGCCGTGCTGAAAGTGGGTCAATAATTGAATGCTAAAAATTGGGGCTTGGTTCCACTTTAAGACACCTATATGCTTGTTTGCTTGATTAATCGAGCTTACGAGACAGCTTAATGTCAATTCACAAGCGGGAAATGCAAAAGCGCCGCAAAAAGTTGATGACCCTAATGAAGGCCAACAGTATTGCATTATTGGCTGCTGCTTCGCCGAAGGTTCGCAATAACGACGCCGAATATTTGTATCGGCAAAATAGTGACTTTTACTACCTGACCGGTTTCTCTGAACGGGATGCTGTGCTAGCTCTAATTCCCGGGCGTAAGGAGGGTGAGGTGGTATTGTTTTGTCAGGAGAAAGACAAGCAGAAAGAACTGTGGACCGGAATCATTCTCGGACAAAAGGCAGCTATTGATGAGTTGGGAGTGGATGAAGCCTTCTCTATCCGTAATATTGATGAGGTACTTCCCGAGCTAATAGCAGGGCGTGATCATGTTTACTATGCGATAGGCAAAAGCAAAAAGTTTGATGTCCGAGTTATGGAATGGGTAAAAGTGATTCGCAACATGCCCAGGTTCAACGCCTATCCTCCAAGCGAATTTTTATTGCTTGATAACCTGCTGCATGAATTACGATTGATCAAGAGTCCCGCTGAAATTAAGTTAATGAGGCATGCTGCAAAAATCTCGGCCGAAGGGCATAAGCGTGCCATGGCCAGTTGTAAACCTGGCTTAAACGAGTACGAGCTAGAAGCGCAATTGCTTTATGCCTTTGCGCGCAACGGTAGTCGAGCACCAGCTTATGCCTCCATCGTAGGATCAGGAGACAACGCTTGCATTCTGCACTATGATTCCAATAAATCTGAGATCAAAGAGGGAGACCTGGTACTTATCGACGCAGGTTGTGAGTATGAGTACTATGCTTCTGATATTACGCGAACTTTCCCTGCCAATGGCAAATTTAGTGCCGAGCAGAGAGCCATTTACGAGATTGTCTTAAAGGCACAGAAGGTGGCAATTGAAGCGGTCAAACCGGGTGCCTCTTGGGATGCACCTCACAATGCATCCGTTAAGGTAATCACAGAGGGACTAGTAAAACTGGGACTTCTTAAAGGCCGGCCTACACAGCTTATCAAGAGTGAGGCTTACAAGGATTTCTACATGCACAGAGTAGGCCACTGGCTGGGCATGGACGTTCATGATGTTGGTAATTACAAGATCGACGACAAATGGCGTCTCTTAGAACCAGGTATGGTGACTACAATTGAACCTGGTATTTATATCGCACCCGACAATGCTAAGGTGACAAAGAAATGGCGTGGCATTGGTGTGCGGATCGAAGACGATGTGCTTGTAACTAAAACTGGATACAAGGTGCTGAGTACGGGAATTCCGAAAACAGTACAGGAAATAGAATCTTTCATGGCAAATCCCGTGCATTAATCATGTATATTGAAACGCCCGAAAAACGGTACGACTTGGTCGTGATTGGCGGCGGCATGGTGGGTACCAGTTTCGCGTGTGCGTTGTGTTCTGAAATTGGTGGTAAGCAGCTATCCATTTTAGTAGTTGAGGCTTTCCCACAAGGTGCGGGCAAGGCTCAACAACCAAGTTTTGATGCCCGTTCCACGGCATTATCTTATGGCTCACGCTGTATCTACGATGANATCGGTTTGTGGCGAGAGCTATCCAACCAAGTGACTCCTATCAAAGAAATCCACGTGTCAGACAAGGGGCATTTTGGTTTAACTCGACTCAATCATATTGAGCACGACGTTGAAGCGCTTGGTTATGTGGTGGAAAACCGGCAACTAGGCTCGGTATTGAATAACGAAGTAAAAAATTCCCCGGCAATTCAAATGATTTCACCAGCTCAAGTCGAACAGATCAGGCCAACTAGCGGAAGTATGCAATTGGCAATTTCGAGGGGGGGATCAATATTTACTATTGAAGCATCCCTGGTAGTTCTCGCGGAGGGGGGAAAATCAACGATCTGCGATCAACTCGGTATTGATCGGGTTGTAGATGACTATAATCAACATGCACTCATCGCCAATATTGCTTTTGAAAAACCACACAAAAATGTCGCTTATGAACGCTTTACTGATACTGGTCCGTTGGCGATTTTACCTTTGGAGTCATTTGATGGCGAGAATCGGGGTTGCCTCGTTTGGACGGTGGCTACAAATCAGAGTGATGAGATACAAGCTATGGGAACTTCCGCATTGACGAAATTGCTCATGGATAGGTTTGGTAATCGACTCGGAAAAATCACTCACATTGGAGAGCGCTTCGGTTATCCATTGACCTTGTCAATCGCAAAGGAACAGATCAGGCCCGGGTTAGTATTGCTGGGTAACGTCGCTCATACCTTGCACCCAGTGGCTGGACAGGGTCTCAATCTGGCGCTGAGGGATACCATGGTTCTGGTTTCCCGGCTCGGGCAAGCGGTTAGGGAAAGCGAATCGCTGGGTTCGATGACAGTTCTCCAGGACTATGTGGACCGTCAGAGTTTTGATCAGCAAAAAACCATCACNTTTACCGATCAACTCACACGGATATTTTCCAATAATCAGCGGGGACGGGTACTTGCTAGAAAGCTCGGTTTGTTGTCGATTGAACTGATACCGCCACTCAGGCGTGGGTTTGCCGAGCAAGCAATGGGGTTGGGTAGCAGGTAGTGCTNGATCTAATTGTTAAGTTCTTTACGAAGGCTTTCGATTCGCTTTCGATTCGCTCCAAGATCGCTATACCCCAGTCTTGATGCGGAACGCACATGGGTCACTTCTGCGGTCCGGTCATAGAGAAACTCTACATCATCGACATAACGCATGATACGACTGGTGAATTCTGCATGAAGGTAGTTACTATCTGCGCTGATGATGTTGGCTTCATTTAGACCCAAGAGTACTCTTTTGATCTGATCCAGGTTTGCTGCAATGGGTTCTATTCGGTGGGTATCATCGGAAGCATTACTGGAAACGCAGTTGGGCGATTCGGGACAGGATGAGAGTTTACCATTCTGCACTCCGATGTTCTGCGGTGGTTCGCCAGCACAGGCCGCAAGGAAAGGGATTAGAGAGAGAAGAGGTTTTTTCATCGCTTCATTCAACCACCGTCATACCTAACCATTCTGCGACCAGAGCCGGTTTTTCTTCACCCGCTATTTCAACCGTTATGTTGTGCTTAAGTAACCACTGGTTAGTGTTCTTTTCTTCGGCACTAATTAGCCGGAACCGGCCCCGAATCTTGCTGTTCACTTTTACCGGGTTGATGAACCGAAGCTTATCAAAGCCATAGTTAATACCCATTACGCTGTTTTTTAGCTTGGTGCTCCCTTCATANCCCATCAAGACCATTAATGACATGGTGAGNAAACCGTGAGCGATAGTGCTTCCNAAAGGAGTCTGTGCTGCACGTTCTGAATCGACATGAATGTATTGATGGTCACCGGTAGCTTCTGCAAATTGGTTAATACGTTCTTGGTCAACAAGTAGCCATTCTGANATTCCTACTTCCTCGCCAATATAGTCATTTAACTGATCTACACTCAGTGTTAGCGCCATCTTGCTCTCCCTTCTGTAAACAAAACTCCAGTATGAGTTTTATNATTGGTTGGACGAGCAGTCTATCAATCTGGCTTGCTNCGAAACAAGAGCCGGTTAGAGAAACACAACTAGTGGGCCTATAATGCCGACATATGAAAAAGGCNACGTCAACGGATTTCGATATTGTCATNGTAGGTGGAGGAATAGTCGGCGCTACGATGGCGTGCATGCTGAAAAATCTGCCTCTTCGGGTTGCGCTTGTCGACCGCATTCTCCATGACCCGACCAACGTCCCCTATTTACAAGGCGAGCAAAAGTTTGATCCGCGCGTCAGCGCACTTACAACCGCTTCTATTAACTTGTTTTCCGATCTTGGAGTGTGGGAATCTATCACCGGCATGCGCTGTTGCTCATACCAAGCCATGGAGGTCTGGGACGCTGAAGGAACAGGCCAAATCTGTTTTTCGGCGGAAGATATCAAGCAGCCATCGCTGGGAACGATTGTAGAAAATTCAATAGTCAATACAGCNCTCTATTCTTTGTTGAACAATATTGAAAACCTAGAATTACTGGCGCCCGTAGAAATTGAGGACTTGTCGACAATTCAATATGGGGATGATTTTCGTGCGAAACTGACTACAAAGGATGGCAGGGAACTCACAACAACGCTCGTGGTCGCAGCGGATGGAACCAATTCCAGAATTCGAAGCCTGGCTCAATTCAAGACACGAGAGTGGGATTATGAGCACCAGGCGCTGGTGACTACTGTTCGTACTGAGCTGCCTCACGAGCACAGGGCGCTGCAGCGATTTATAGATACGGGGCCGCTGGCCTTCCTTCCCTTACTACCAGCTGCGGATTCTGAAGACGAGCGTTATTGCTCTATTGTTTGGTCTTTGGTACCGGAAAGGTCTCGAGAAATGCTAGAGATGACAGCCCAACAGTTCAAGATAGAATTAGCTCTAAACCTGGAACACAAACTGGGAAATATTGAAGCTATTGAGCAGCGCTTTGTTTTTCCCTTGCGCCAACGCCACGCCATCGATTACTTCCGGGGAAACATCGTTCTTGTGGGAGATGCAGCGCATACTATTCATCCCTTGGCTGGGCAGGGTGTAAACCTTGGCTTGCTAGATGCGGCCACCTTGTCTGGTGAGTTGGCACGGGGAGTGCAAGCTGGTCGTAATATTGCTGACCCTATCGTGTTAGGACGCTANCANCGAAANCGCATTGGNCATAACTTAGGAATGATGTGGTTGATGGAAGGATTTAAACATTTGTTTGCCGAACAGACGCTTTCAGTGCGTTGGCTCAGAAATATGGGTATGAGTGGCTTGGATAATATCTCAGTTATAAAGAACCACTTGGCACGCCGTGCGATGGGTCTGGACTGATAGAAAATAACGCCATTTAATTTTCGGTGTATTTCCATTGTAGTATCTCCTGCTTTCCTTGTGACGAGATTTTATAAACTCCGTGTTATACGCAATGCTAANCATCNAGNGATNATATTTTATAACGATNTTTNAGAGAAAATCCTTATTTTAGAGCTGCTTATTAAGATTTATTAAAGTCAGTCGATATTATGCTTGTTCAAACTTTTACCACTCGAAAAATGGGATATAGAGTAATCGTAATTGGTATTTGGTCATGGCAAAGGAATCAGAATTTCCATTCGATGTGGACCTCAGCTCTCTGGATACGGGAAGTATTACCAATATTCTCAAGGATATTGAACAGCTTCTGCCTCTTATGGACAGTGAGGGAGATCTTAGCCGATTGCTGCAGGTAAAAGAGTTCTTCGAAAAAGAGTTGAAGGTTGCTAGTCGGCTCCACTAATCTAATATCTCCCCTTTTTAATTTCCGCTGCAGAGTCATTTCTGGTCGCAGAATACTATGTACTCCATACTGCGCTTGGTTTATTCTGCACCGCCCTGTTGTTTTAGCTGGGGTAGTTCTCGTTGAACACTAAACTCATAATGAAGCAGTAAGCACAACTAGATAATTGAAAGGATTATGGCTATGAAATCAGTTCTATCTTTGCTGTCAGTAATTTTACTGTGCAGCAACTCTTTTGCTCAGCTCGACGTAACCGCGCTGGAACGCGCCATGGCGAATCCGGATCGACCGGCGGCCGATAAGGAGAGAGACGCTAGTCGGCAAGCTCCAGCGGTTTTGAATTTTCTCGGATTGGAAGAAGGGAATACAGTATTGGATATAAGCGCCGCTGCAGGTTGGTACACTGAAGTTTTATCTTACGCTGCAGGATCCAGCGGTAAGGTTTACATGCAGAATAACCCGGGTGGTCGTAACGAAGAAGCTGCATCGGCCAGAGCCGCTAGGTTTTCAAATGTCGAACAATTAGGGCTCATTTCAGATCTTCCTGCAGGTTCTGTGGACTTTGCGATTACTGCTCTCAATTTCCATGATTGGCACAACATCTGGCGTGGTAACTCAGACCCAGCGACTGCGCAAAATATTCTGGGGCAGGTGATGAGCGCGCTAAAATCGGGCGGCGTTTTAGGGATCATTGACCACGAAGGAACGCCCGGTGCGGACAATGGGTCCTTACACAGAATTTCCTATGATGAAGCTGTGAAAGCTGTTCTTGCCTCAGGGTTTGTTCTAGTAGGGTCCAGTGACATTCTGGATAATGAAGCAGACGACCAATCGGCTAGCCCATTCGATGCCAGCTTGGGAAGAAACACCGATCGGTTAGTACTTAAGTTCATGAAGCCATAATTGGGGTTTGCGCTAGCCGGAAACTTTTTGAATAAGAAATGGGGGCGCTGTATTGCAGTGCCCCCATTTTTCGATTAAAGCAACCCAATACCTAATATCACAAGTAGTGATGGTCTATTTGTTTGATCGGGCAATCATCTACTAATACCTGGTCACAATTTGGACAATAAAGACTCACCAAATTCTCTCCGCAAAGTATTTGCAGTTTTTCAGTACAGCCGCGTTGCCATTGAAATTGTTTGGAGTACCAGTGCAGCTCTGACTGTCGTCATGGCAGTTACGACTCTTGTTACTGGTGTTCTGCCTGCTGCGATAGCATCGGTCGGGGGATTATTTGTTGACGCTGTTTCTTCGGTTTTTCAGCAAACTGGTGTTTCCGCAGAGCAAGCCCGCTCTGATGTATTGTTCTATGTATTTGTGGAAGTGGGCCTGGTGATACTGATGACCGGGGCGCAGCGTGTTAATTCAGTTTGCCAGTCGATAATGCGGGTGCTGTTGGGTAACAAGATCAATGTCATGATTCTGGAGAAAGCTCTGACCCTTGAGCTGGCGCACTTTGAAGATGCCGAGTATTACGACAAGCTGACCAGGGCCCGTCGGGAAGCATCATCCCGGCCACTGAGTTTGGTAATCAAGACCTTCGATCTTATGCGTGACTTGGTCCTGCTTTTAACGATTGGAATCTGGTTATTCCAGTTTTCTCCCTATGCAGTTTTGCTACTGGCCGGCGCCGGTGTCCCGGCATTCATCGCAGAAGCCAAGTTTTCTGGCGAAGCGTTTCGACTATTTCGGCGCCGGTCGGCGGAACGCCGCATGCAGTTCTATCTTGAACTGGTTTTGACGCGCGAAGACGGAGTGAAAGAAGTCAAATTGCTTCAGTTGGGTAAACTGTTTCTTAAGCGTTACGTCGATATTTTCAAGAACATATATAAAGAAGACAGAAATCTGGTCATCCGTCGCGGATTGTGGGGTTACGTACTCGGGCTGCTGGCCAGTGCCGCATTTTACTTCGCTTACGGCTGGGTGGGATTCGCTGCGCTCGCGGGAGCTATCACCATCGGTCAGATGACTATGTATATCGCTCAATTTCGTCTGGGCCAGACTGCAGTGACCAATAGTCTCAGCGCGATCAATGGCATGTACGAAGATAATCTCTACCTGTCTACCCTCACCGAGTATTTGGAACACGAAGTACCCGAGCAAACCGGTGACCAAGCTAAGGGGCCGAACCCAGAAGACGGGATCCGCTTTGAGAATGTCAGTTTCTATTATTCCGGCAGCGATTCGCCGGCTTTGCATAGCGTCTCTCTGCACATTAAACCTGGTGAGAGTATGGCTATTGTGGGAGAAAACGGCAGTGGAAAAACTACTCTGATCAAGCTTTTGACCCGGTTGTACACACCAACGGAAGGGCGGATATTTCTGGAAGGCCTGGAGCTAAAGTACTGGGACATTGACGTACTGCGCCGGAAGATCGGTGTCATCTTCCAGGATTTCGCACGTTATCAACTCATCGTCGGTGAAAACATTGGCATCGGGGACGTGGAAGAGATTGGAGAAGCGGTTCGCGTCGAGGAAGCAGCAAGAAAAGGAATGGCCGATGTTTTTGTAAAAGATTTACCAAATTCCTACAACACGCAGCTGGGCACATGGTTTAAAGACGGCAAGGAACTGTCTGGTGGCCAGTGGCAGAAGATCGCCCTGTCCCGTGCATTCATGCGCAGCAAGGCAGACATACTTATCCTCGATGA
>NZNL01000038.1 GCA_002694855.1 Gammaproteobacteria bacterium | reverse complement strand
AAGCTAATGCTTTTCTTCAACACATGGTTCGTAATATTGCAGGTGTGCTGCTGGAGATTGGTCAGGGAGGCCGAGATCCGGATTGGATTAATGAATTAATTGCCTGCAGGGATCGAACGCAGGGTGGATTGACAGCGGCACCGGATGGTCTTTATCTGACCGGTGTAGCATATCCTTCTGATTTCAGCCTGCCACAATGCTACGAGATTCCCGTTTTTTTGCAAATAGCTGGGTAAATGAAGATTTAAGGGTTCGTGCTAGAAACTGCTTCGTTGTGATAAAATAGCCCCCTTTTATTACCTCAAACCTACCTTGTCTAAGCTCTGGATCAAAATTTGCGGCATTACGCGAAAGCAGGATGCGATTGCAGCTACAGAGCTGGGCGCCGATGCCGTCGGTCTTGTGTTTTATAAAAGAAGCCCTCGGTCGGTTACGCTCAGCCAAGCCGGTGAAATTATCACCGGAGTCTCATCGAACCTAAAAACTGTCGGGTTGTTTGTAAATCCAGAGCATAGTGTGGTATCTGAAGTTGTAGAATCTGGATTGGTGGATTATCTCCAGTTTCATGGAGATGAGTCCATGGGATTTTGCGAGGCATTTGGATTGCCTTATATTAAAGCGTTAAGAGTGAGAGCCGATCGAGACATAACGAGNGCTATTTCAAATTATAGNTCGGCCAANTTTATNTTACTTGATAGCTTTGATAAAAATTTGCCAGGGGGCACAGGTNAACCTTTTGACTGGTCAAGAGCCGTAGCGGCTAACGCTATTAAAGGTATAAATTTGATCGTAGCAGGAGGCCTGAATTCCAGCAATGTCAGGCAAGCTGTAGAACAGGTTAGGCCGTTCGGGGTAGATGCCAGCAGTGGTATAGAAACAGAACCCGGTATAAAGGATATAGGGAAAATGCAGGTATTTATCGAAGCAGCACGCGGAGCAGAAATTGTCTGAATTCGGGCCCAAGGCAGACGAACTCTCTTTGACGTTTGACGGGCCAGATAGTTCAGGTCATTTCGGTCCTTATGGAGGNGTTTTTGTTGGCGAAACATTAATTGCTGCTGTCGAAGAATTAGCAAAGGTGTATGACCGTTTCTCTAAGAATGAGGATTTTTGGAAAGAGTTTGAGTATGAACTTAAACATTATGTAGGTAGACCTTCGCCGCTGTATTTTGCCAAGCGTCTCACTGAAACTTGTAGTGGTGCTCAGATCTATCTGAAGCGTGAGGATTTGAATCATACTGGAGCGCACAAAGTAAACAACACCATTGGCCAGGCCTTGTTGGCTAAACACATGAACAAAACCAGAATCATTTCAGAGACAGGAGCGGGGCAGCATGGAGTAGCAAGTGCGACGGTTGCAGCTAGGTTGGGGCTCGAGTGTTATATNTACATGGGAGCCGACGATATCGTGCGGCAGGCCCCTAATGTTTATCGGATGAAGCTGCTAGGGGCTACAGTCATATCGGTAGAATCTGGCTCTCGCACGCTTAAGGACGCAATGAATGAAGCTCTGCGAGACTGGGCAACAAATGTGGACAATACCTACTACATTATAGGTACNGTAGCCGGNCCACATCCTTATCCTCGAATGGTAAGAGATTTTCAGTGCGTCATTGGACGCGAAACGATAACACAGTCAATTGAACAAATTGGACGCTTACCTGACGCATTAGTTGCTTGTGTGGGTGGTGGCTCAAATGCTATTGGACTCTTTCATCCCTTTCTCAANAGTGCCGAGGTNGCTATGTACGGTGTTGAGGCCGGCGGAAAGGGGTTGGATACGNANGCTCACGCAGCGCCTCTATGTGCTGGTAAACCCGGAGTGCTTCATGGAAATCGGACTTACCTAATGACAGATGCCGCTGGCCAGATTATGGATACCCATTCCGTTTCAGCTGGGCTGGATTATCCAGGGGTTGGACCAGAACATGCATGGTTGAAGGATTTAGAGCGAGTTAATTATGTTGCTGTAACCGACAGTGAAGCTTTAGANGCCTTTCATCAGCTGACCGAATTAGAGGGNATTATTCCAGCATTGGAAAGTAGTCATGCCGTTGCTTACGCNATGCAACTTGCNNCTGAAATGAATCCTAANCAGGCATTAGTAATCAATCTTTCAGGTCGAGGTGATAAGGATATTGAAGCTGTGGCANAGATTGAAGGAATCAAGCTGTAAGCGAACATCATGGGTCGTATAACTCGGACAGCCGAAAGTGTCATAGGAGAAGGGGGNAAACTTCTAATTCCCTACTTCGTAGCGGGTGATCCGGATCTTGTAACTACTTTACAGCTAATGCATACGGTTGTTGATAAGGGCGCTGATATCATCGAGCTGGGTATACCTTTTAGCGATCCTTCTTCCGACGGACCCGTAATTCAGCGCTCTGTAGAGAGGTCGCTCGAAGGAAACACTAGTCTCGATGACGTGCTGGAACTCGTAAGACAATTCAGAGAAAAGAATGATAATACNCCAATAGTACTCATGGGGTACTTGAATCCGATTGAAATTATGGGCTACCGGAAATTCGCAGTCAGGGCCTCTTTAGTAGGTATTGATGGAGTGTTGGTTGTCGACATGCCTCCAGAAGAATCAGCTGAATTGCATACTTTGCTGCGTGAGGCTGGGGTCGAGACTATCTATTTGGTCTCTCCGACAACAAGCGAAAACCGCGCTAAGCATATCACAGCTCTATGCTCAGGTTATTTGTATTACGTTTCGCTCAAGGGAGTGACGGGTGCTGTTTTAAGCGATTATGACTCCGTGAAGGAGAACTTAACTAGATTGCGCAACCTTACTGACTTACCCATAGTAATAGGCTTTGGGATAAAAGATCAGCAAAGCGTCAAAGCCCTGGGCAGGCTCGCCGATGGAGTGGTTATAGGTAGTGCGCTCGTAAATAAAATTGCAGAATTGCCACACACTAGTGTGCAGGCTCAAGATGATATTAATGAATGTACTAATCTAATCGGTGTCGCACGAAAGGCGTTGAACAGCAATAATTAATTTATTTCTATAGATATTGAAGTTAAAAACTAGTAATGAGTTGGATCGATAAAATCTTACCATCAATTTCGCGAAGGGGCGTGAACAGCACGAAGAAGTCTGCTGTACCTGAAGGGGTGTGGAAAAAATGCCCGCGTTGCGATGCCGTGCTTTATAAAAAGACTCTTCAAGAGAATGCTGACGTTTGTCCAAAGTGTGATCATCACTTGAGGATTACAGCGCGGCGAAGGATTGACATATTCCTTGATGCAGAAAACCAGCAAGAGCTTAATCCCAATTTAGAACCTATAGATTTACTCAAGTTCAAGGATCTCAAGCGTTATAAAGACCGGTTAATTACCGCACAAAAAGGCACTGGAGAGAAAGACGCATTGGTAGTTATTAAGGGCAAGCTAAAGGGAATGCCGATAGTTGTGGCGGCATTTGAATTTGGCTTTATCGGCGGCTCCATGGGAGCGGTAGTAGGAGAAAAATTTACGCAAGCTGTAAACTCCTGTATCACTGAGGGCGTCCCTTTGGTTTGTTTTGCCACCAGTGGCGGTGCGCGTATGCAGGAAGCGTTGGTATCGCTGATGCAAATGGCAAAGACATCAGCAGCGCTGGAAAAACTCAAGCAAGAACCGTTACCGTATATCTCGGTGCTGGTAGATCCAGTTTATGGCGGTGTGTCGGCAAGCCTGGCTATGTTAGGCGATGTCAATATCGCTGAGCCTAATGCTCTTGTTGGGTTCACAGGACCAGACGTTATTCGCCAAACAGTAAGGGTAAAACTTCCGGATGGATTTCAACGAAGCGAGTTCTTATTGGAGCACGGAGCCATCGACATGATTGTGCATCGACGTGATATGCGTGACAAAATTGCTGCNTTATTAAGCAAGCTACTTTATTTCAGGATCGGCGGATCTTGATAGCAAGTGATGAGTTTGAAGCTCAAAACCTAGGCTTCTGGCTGAAACGAATTGCTACATTACATCCTCGCAAAATCGAACTTGGACTCGATCGTGTTAAGGCAGTAGCACATCGCATGGGTCTAACAAAACCTGCACACCAGGTTATCACCGTGGCAGGCACTAACGGAAAGGGATCTTGTGTAGCGTGTCTCCAGGCAATACTTGAACGAGCCGGTTACCGAACAGGAGCATACACGTCTCCACATCTCCATCATTTCAACGAGCGAATTTGCTTAGAAGGAGAAGAGGTAAACGATCGGGTTCTGTGTGATGCCTTTGTGGCGGTCGAGCATGCCCGAAAGGAACAGTCTCTAAGTTATTTTGAATTTGGGACCTTGGCAGCGCTATGGCTTTTTAGCAAGGCCGATATTGACGTCGCGATCCTTGAGGTCGGTCTGGGTGGCAGGCTGGATGCCGTCAACATCATCGATNCTGATATTGCAATTATCACCAGCATCAGCCTCGATCACCAGGATTGGCTAGGTAANGATCTGGAAAGTATTGCGACAGAGAAGGCGGGAATAATTCGCCATAAAACTCCTCTTGTGTATGGGGACTTGGTTCCTTGCGAAAGTGTCTTGAAAAAGGCTGANGCACTTGATGCGCCAGTTTATCGATTNAACCTTGAGTGCTATGGCATTGTAAATCAGGACAACAAGGCTTGGGCTTTTACAGGATGCGAAATCTCCGGAAANACACAAACGATTGAACAACTNCCCTTGCCACATATNGATTTGTCAAACGCTGTGCTTGCTGTCCAGGCCATCAGCCTTTTGCCACTTGTAATTGAAAGAAANGCTTTTCAAGAAGCCTTAGATGGACTTGCTTTACCTGGCCGCTTTGAGCTTCGTAAGGACATGGACACTAAAAAGCGTGTAATTCTTGATGTGGCTCATAATCCGGCAGCTGCAAAGTTACTTGGAGAGCGATTACTACAATTTCGGNGTGTAANCCCAGGGATAACTCAAATTGTTGGAGTCATAGCTGTTATGGCAGATAAAGATATAGAGAGTATTGCGGGAGCCTTAGAATCCTGTCTGGACATCTGTTATATTGCGCAGGTCGATGAACCTCGGTGTATGCCATCGGTTGAGTCTTTCAGGCGGATAAAGCAATGNCGGATAAAGAGTCGATTAGAACAGTTTGATTCGCTGGAAAAGGCCTACANGGCAGCCTGTAAACTTGCAACTACTGAGGACNTGGTCGTGGTAACTGGCTCTTTTTACACNGTGGCAGCTGTGCGTCATCTCAGCCAATAATGCNGAATGATTTTTACGANGTATGGCTTTAGTNTTTTCAATATTTCAATTAGCAGNAACCGTAACAGTAGCTAGTGAACTTTGGAAGTATGGNGTGATTCTAGAGTGAAACAGGGCACCAAACAGAGGATTGNAGGCACGATAGTGATAGCGTCTCTTGCCCTGATCTTTCTACCAATTATTTTNGATGGGCAAGGTAGCCATCAAACACAGACCGCGAGCCGTATACCTGAACAACCAGTGGTACCGATACTTCCGGAACCGCAGCAAAGCCGGCCTGTAATTATTTCTGACGCTGACCTGGTTGTTACAGAAACTAAGCCAGAGCCGGAACGCGTTACAAAAACTATAGAAGAAAGTGCCAGTGATCTTATTGAGGTGAGTGCTTCTGAGTCGGGTTTTACGCGTGATATTCCCACCCTCAACTCGGCAGGTTTACCCAATGGCTGGAGTATCCGTCTGGGCTCATTTTCGGAAGCCTCAAATGCTACAAATTTAATGCAACGTTTGCAAACAGCAGGTTATAAAGCATATATCCGTGACATAGATTCAGAGCAAGTGNAACTTACCGGGGTTTTTGTGGGTCCTTGGTTAGAACGAGCTTTGGTCAACGACTACATTGACCAGCTGCGGGATGAATTCCAATTAGAAGGCATGGTAGTCCGCTATCAATTGAAACAGCCATAAGCGAATGCCGAGAAATACAGAGTAATGAANGAAGTAGATACGGCGATCCTGGCGGTGACCGTGTTGTCCTTTATATTTGGACTTTGGCGGGGCTTGGTAAACGAAGTTTTATCTTTAGTTACGTGGATCGCTGCTTTGCTAGTCGCTCGTGTATATAGCGAATACCTTGCAGGTNTGTTGGTAAACTTTTTGGAGAACGATAGTGTGCGCTATGTCACAGCTTTTGCGCTGATTTTTGTGATTGTTATGATGCTCGGCACGCTGCTTAATAGGATGTTGTCAAAATTACTGACGATTACAGGGTTTAAGTTTGTTGATTGTCTCTTGGGCGGGGTGTTCGGGATTGCTAGGGGCTTGATAATTGTTCTGTTTGTTGTGTTTATTAGTAGCGTATTTGTTTCACAAACGGAGCAATGGCAACAATCCGTGTTAATGCCTTATGCTTTAGTTGCGATTGAATGGTCGCGTATTTTTATTAACGATATGAATAGCATAAATTTGGGGCAATAAACGGACTGAATTCATTAAAGAATTGACATATTTCGGAGCGTGCTATGTGCGGATTGGTTGGTGTTGTAACAAGTGTCGATGTTGGTGTATGTCTGTATGACACTTTGACGGTTTTGCAGCACCGAGGTCAAGATGCTGCCGGTATAATGACCAGCGATAACGGTAAACTAAATCTGCGTAAAAATAATGGCCTGATTAAAGACGTATTCCGCACTAGGCATATGCGCCGTTTAACAGGGCAGATGGGGATAGGCCATGTAAGGTATCCGACAGCGGGGAGCACCAGTCCTGCCTTAGCACAGCCATTTTATGTCAATTCACCATATGGACTGGCACTGGCACATAATGGCAATCTCACCAATACGGAAGAGTTGAGCCGTGACCTGTTCAAGGCAGATTTACGCCATATCAATACAGACTCTGATTCTGAGGTGCTTCTTAATGTATTTGCTCATGAGTTGCAGNGCCGNGGAAANATTAAACCGACTCCAGAGGATTTGTTTGCTGCCGTATCTGGGGTGCATGATAGATGCCGAGGTGGATTTGCGGCGGTAGTAATGATAACTGGGTATGGCATCTTGGGATTCCGTGATCGCAATGGGATACGTCCATTAGTGTTTGGTAGCCGCCAGACAGATAACGGTAACGAATATATGATCGCTTCGGAGAGTGTTGCGCTGGATTCACAGGGTTTCAACCTAGACAGGGATGTGGCACCGGGAGAGGCGGTATTTATAGATGTGAACGGAAATCTCCACTCAAAGGTGTGCACTGAACCTGGTGATCATACTCCTTGCATTTTTGAACAAGTCTATTTTGCTCGACCGGATTCATTAATGGATGGCATTTCGGTTTACAAAGCACGCCTACGGATGGGGGAAAAGTTAGCAGACAAACTGAAACGTCTGAGACCCAACCATGATATTGATGTTGTGATTCCTATTCCCGACACCAGTCGCACTTCTGCGTTGGAACTTGCAAATCGTCTTGGCCTGAAGTATCGAGAAGGATTCGTGAAAAATAGGTATATCGGCCGTACATTCATCATGCCCGGCCAGAGTCAGCGTAAGAAGTCTGTCCGTCAGAAACTCAATGCCATTGAGCTTGAATTTAGAGGTAAAAATGTATTGCTCGTAGATGACTCTATAGTACGCGGTACTACCAGCAAGCAGATCATACAAATGGCTAGGGAAGCGGGAGCGAATAAAGTTTATTTTGCGTCCGCAGCTCCGCCGATTCGTTACCCCAACGTTTATGGTATTGACATGCCAGCTGCTTCAGAGCTGATTGCAGCGGGCAAGACAAATTCAGAAGTAGAGGAGCTCATTGGTGCGGATTGGTTAGTTTATCAAGATTTGGATGATCTCATCGCCGCAGCTGCCGAAGGTAACCCAACTATTAGCCGCTATGAATGCTCTGTATTCGATGGAGAATATATTACTGGTGATGTTGACGAGATGTATCTGAAGCGATTGGAAAATATAAGGAATGACGCAGCTAAACAGTCAAAGAAGAACGGTTCAGCCAAACATCATAATTTAGTCTCGGATCTGCATAGTGACGGTTAAGGGGAAATTATCGGTTGAGTTGCAGCTCTAGGGGCGACAACTTTTACTGAATTTAAATGAGGATGCTATGAAATAAATTACCTGTGGAGAGAGTAAAAAATACACCCGTTATATGTGTGCCATAGAATGCAACATCAGCTGCCCGTTATCTTTACGTCCACACCGCGTAGTTTAAAGAAAGTCTTTATTTCATTCCGCTTGTCTCCCTGAACTTCAATAATGCCTTTCTTCACGGTACCACCAGTTCCGCAGTAAAGCTTTAATTNNTTCGTGAGNGCTTTAAGCTCTGTTGTATCGATTGATACACCTGTTATAACCGTGACTCCCGATCCCTTCCGACCTTTTGTCTGCCGATGCAGGTTTATCGCGTTATCGGATGTAATGGCAAGGGCTGGCTCGCTTTGGCATCTGCATTTGTGTAAGGATTTGTGGCAGCGAGGACAACTATTATTCCCGCTTGTAGAATAAACTAGCCGCGAGCCAGTCACGTTCTGTAAAGTGGCGGTAAAGCAAAACGTTCTTCGCGTTTGGCGTGGGTTTGTTTTTTCCGCTTGCTCCTGCGAAGTGAGGCGATCAGCCCGATGAGTATCTGAGGATTAAAATCTAGCTCAGAGTGCCGCCGAGAGTCGGTGCTGAAAAGTGCAGTTTGTATATGAACCACGTGTTTGTGCAGTTCAGGTGTCTCAGTTTGCCGGAGTATATCTTCCATTGTCGATAAAGTATGTTTCCCAAGGTAGTGGTCGCTCCATTGAATCAGTGTTTCTCGGATTCGATTTAAATCCTTTCCTCGGCAGGCGTGAACTAATTGCCGATAGGCAACAGTCTCATTGTTTTCGGGGCTGTATTTTTCCCCAATTCTCGCCCTTTGTGCATTAATAAATGTATTAATTGCCTGTTTGTTGGGTCGTATTACTAATCGATAGATGCTAGCTATGACGATAACAAACGCGAGCGCAATAAGGTAATTTAACCAGATCGCGTTCACCGCTATAATTTGCGCTTCAGCTTGAGCGTCTATCATTTCTTGGTCTACGATTGGGGTAGTTTCTAGTAGCGTTTCGATATCAACCGTACTACTGACACTTTGTTCGGAGGGCACCTCACCTTCAACAGTTGCAATATTAATATAAACGGCAGGAATAACAGTTCTTTCTTGCAGATCAGTATTGATATTCCACCATGGAACAGAGATTTCCGGGATTTCAATAGAACCGGCTAAGGTGGGAACCAGAGTCATGGTTTCAACCCGGGAACCGACGATGCTACCGTCGACAAAGGTGCGCTGTATATCTGGTGGATCAGCGTATAAGTTTAAACTTTCTATTTCTGTAGGGCTGAACGGTGGAAGCACAGCACCGTCAAGGCCATCAGCGACCATGGTGATGGTCCGTACTGCCGAGTCACCAACTTTTAGCGCGGATATATCCGCACTCCAACTTTCTTCAAGGGTTAAGTTGGCCACGGGCAGCCAAAATTGAGTGTCTCTGGCTATCTCAGGTCGTTCGTCCACTTGTATGCTAATTCCTTCTATGAAGGCTGTGACACGTCGCGTATTCAGATTTCTGAAAACAAAGTTACTTGAGCCGTCAGTTACTTCCCCGCGAAATAAGATGTCAGGGATTTCAAGCGAACCGCTTCTTTGTGGAAAGACGACGTAGCGTTTTTCATATACACCATAACGTACGCCATCTATGAGTTTTTCATACTGATTTGGAGATCCGATTAACTGGATCACTGTGTCCGGTATTTCCAGTTCAGTGAATTGCGGGTTACGAATTCCATTGATAGTGTAATACAACCTGATCGTAAACAAGAGCTGCTCTTGAACGTAAACTGTTTCCTTGTTTAGTTCGATTTCTAGGAACAACTCTTCATTAGACTGATTGGATCTAGGGCCTTCGTTTACAACACTTATTATTATTGGGTTGGTGACTGCATCATTTATTTCTAGGGAAGGGATGGTCAGCTCGCCTTCTGCCAGGGGAAACAAAGTAACGATGTAGTCCGTCCATGATTCTACAGTACCATTGATGCTTCTTATCTGGCTGGATGTGCGAGTTCCAAGGACATCGAATTCATCAGTAAGGGGAGTCAAATCAAGCTGCATGCCCTGGCGCTGATCGTATACACGAATAGTGTAGGTGAGCGTTTCTCCACGGGCTAGTTCGCTTCTATCGACTGAGACTTCGAGTATCTGATCTTGTGCCCCAGCGAAGCTGCAAAAAATTACTAATGGAAGCAACAAGAATAGGCGAATAAGCTTGATCACCAGATCTGGCCTCCATTTTGGATACTATTAGCAGTGCCATTTAACTGACGTTGACGATACTGGTAGCGAAACTTGCGGCGTAATAGTTCTCCAGGGTCGTCCTCAATTCGCCGCAACCATTGTTCTAGCGATTGCTGTTCCTCGAAATCTTCATTGGTGCTTTCGCTAGGCGTGTTCTGTTCACTATTTGATTCTGAATCTTCTTGGTCCTCAGGCGGCTGGTTTTGCTGCTCTTGTTGTTGTTGGTCTTCGTTTCCTTCTTGACTCTCTTGGTCTTGCTGGTCACTGTTTTCGCTCTGCTCTTCGGACTCATTTTGTGAATTTTGCTCGGACTGGTTTTCTTGGCTGTCGCCGTCCTGATTTTCACCTTCTTCAGATTGTTGTTGTTCTAGCAGTTCCTCTACAATTTCCCTATTGTAGATTGCATCTTCGTGATCGAATTCTAGCGCGATGGTAGCATCATAAGCAGCTATTGCTTCTTCGTAATTGCCAGCTAGTGCAAGTGAATTACCGCGGTTGTAATGGCCGTCAGGTGTGTCGCTGGCGCTGAATGCTGCGATTGCCGACTCATAGTCCTGGGCCCGATAGCTAGCGGCGCCTTTCCATTCAGAGGTCTCAAATAATACCGCAGCTAGTCCATGATCTTCGTTAGCAAATGCTTCGGCTGCCTGTTGGTCTCTAGTCTTCCACAGGTCACTCCATTCAAAGCCTTGGGCATGGGTATTCTGACTTGGAAGTATTAAACCAGCACTAATGAAGAATGTCAGGCTGAACAACCAGCCTCGTCGAAAAGTCAGGGCACTCAGAGGCAGAACGAGTAAAAGTAGCCATGGACCCAATTCATGCCAGACATCAAATTCTTCTTCTACCTCAGTCAATTCAGTATCGTCCAAGAAGTCATTCTGAGTAAGCAAATAAGCTAGATCGGAATCTGCTAATTGTATATCGTGATAACGTCCACCAGTTCGATTAGCTAGGGATTGCAAGACATTTTTATTAAGCGTAGGTATTACCATTGCTCCATTTTCATCAGTCAAAAAGCTACCATCGCTGGTGCGAATAGGAGCACCTTCCTCTGTGCCAATACCCATAATAAGTAACTCATAGGCTGTATCTTGTATTTGTTCGGTAATGAGTAACTCTTGATCAAACCCGCTAATACCATCGGTCATTAGAAGGATTTTGCCACGCGTAACTTCAACGTCCTCTAGTAGTTGAATCGCCATATCGATGGCGGCCATGGGGTTACTACCGAAAAGAGGCATAATGTTGGGGCTAAGCGAGGGTACGAGGGCATCAATCGTCACAACATCATCCGTAAGAGGGGTCACAGCATGTGCGTCACCGGCATATACGACCAATGCTGTCTGACCTTCTTCTCGTAATGTCAGAATGTCACGTAATTTTCGTTTAGCAAGGTCTAATCGAGAGGGATTATGGTCAGGAGCAAACATTGATAACGATAGATCCATCACAATGACCAGTGCGTCCTCCCTCTTTTGAACCGGTTGGGGCAATTGTTCCCAGACAGGTCCAGCCAGGGCTATAACAGAAAGTAGCCAGGCCATGAAGAGCAGAAGCAGAGGAGTGCGTTGAGCGGCATTCTTGCTACGGTCTAATAGGTACGGTAGCAGTGATTTGTCAATTGCTTTATCCCAAGCAGTCACCACTGTATTGATGCGCCACATGGCAACAAAAAACACTAGTGAGGGTACGATGGCTAACAGCCATAATGGACGGAGGAAATGGAAGTCTTGAATTAGGCTGGCTGGAATCAAAATATCCATTAGGCTTCACTTCCGGTAGCTTCGGTTTCCTGTGCTTTATCTTCATAATTTTGTAGACGAGCCCTTCCAGCTAGAGATATCCAGGGAATCGAAAACAGGGCTAACAAAAAGCTTATAAGTATCGCTCCTCCTAGAGGCCAGTAAAAAAGCACGCGTGTAGGACGATAAGTTTGTTCGTCCTGTTCGATTGCTTCTAGTCGATCTAGCTCCTCATAAATTGCAACCAGGTCATTCACGTCTCTGGCCCGAAAATAGCGTCCGCCAGTAGATTCTGCTATGCGCGTGAGGACAGCCTCATCCAACTCGGCGGAGGGATTTATGGCTCGCGCACCAAAAAAAGTTCGTTGCACTACTTGATCGGCACCGATCCCGATTGTGTAAATTTTGATATTTTCTTGCCGCGCTAGCTGACCGGCTTGCTCGGGCGAGACGGCTCCGGCATTGTTAACCCCATCTGTTAAAAGGACCAGCACTCGGCTGTTTTCCGGTCGATTTCGTAAATGGATAACAGCTAGTCCAATGGCGTCACCTATGGCTGTCGCGGATTCCTCGATAATTCCGATCTCGGCTTCTTCCAGCAGTGTTCCCACCGTTTCTCTGTCGAAAGTTAGTGGTGCCTGTACATAAGAATGGGCTGCGAACAAAATTAAGCCCAATCGATCCCCCTCACGACGCTCCACAAAATCACCGACAACAGCCTTTACAACATCTATGCGAGAGGCCTGCCGGTTGCCAACAACCATGTCTTGAGCCTCCATGCTCCCGGAGATGTCAACTGAGAGCATTAGGTCGCGACCGGTGGACGGGAGCTGCACCGGTTCTCCAAGCCACTGAGGACGGGTTGCAGCTAATACAATTAAGAGCCAAATTAGTGTGCAGCAAATGAGATAAAGCAAACGACTGCTGGTGATATTTTCACTATCAGACTGAAGTCTCCTAAGTATGCTGAAAAACGGAACGTAAAGCGCGGCGTCTTGGCGAGGGGCGCGGGCCATCAGGTGATATATTAAAAGGGGCAGGGGTAGGGTTAGAAATACCCAAGGCCATGTAAATTCAAGCATCTAATTACTCAACCCTTAATCAATGGATATCCTTTTGCTTCCAACTATCTGTTTGTGGCCTTATTTACTATGTGGATATGGACTTTCTCTTACCGAGATAGAGACTGTTGATCCAGTTATGACCCAGATTGTTCAGAGCGTCTACATCCACGTCACATTTTGTCTGGAACCGCCCATAACTGATGGCTGCGGCTATTTCTTCGTTCAGCCCTGAAGAGTCCCCTTTTTTTCGAATAAAATCAACCCAATCGTCACCTCCTAGACTTGCTACACCGGCTTGAGGGAAATGAACTAAAGCTACTCGTCGTAGAACCGAATTGACCTGATTTACATAGAGAATTTTTAGAGAGTCGATGTTTTCGTTCTCGATTGTTCTAAAATTTTGATAACAACGGTCTAGCTCTGCCAGGGCGCGTGAACAAATTTTGTGGAGATTCTTATATTGGATATAACGTTTTACTAGCAGGTATCCGCCTGTGAGAATGAAGATGACCAGAACCCACCAACCAATAGCTGGTGGCCAGTAAGTCACGTCTACAGGCAGATGAATGTCTGCCAATTGACTTAGGAGTTCTTCGCTATCCATTTTCGGATTTGCTCTACGACTAGTTGATTGGTGCGCATCTTAAGAAATCGGATCTGTAGCCGTTCAAGCTCAGATTCTAGAGATTCACTGCGCTCGTGAAATTGATCGCTATATCGATTCCTGGCTTTTTTACTGTGGGTATTAAGTGCCCCTTTGCGAAAGCCATCTGTAATGCTGTAAATACCAGGAACCGGTAAGGTCTCCTCAAGAGCGTCGTATATAAAACAACATATAACATTGTTATGCCTGGATAACTGGTTCAAGTATTGTAGAGCCTTGTCATCCATAGTTACGAAGTCAGAAATCACGTACAGGGTGCTACCTGGTTTGGTTATACGCCGTATCTGACCTAGGGCGTGGGCTAATCCTGGCCTGAAATCAGAATCGGAAGGAGTTTGAGGTTCGGGGTCTTTAGCATGCTGTAAATTTTGATTGTAAAGATAGACTTGGTTGAGCAGGTGCAGAGCGGAGCGGCGACTCCTTTTGGGTCTCACTAAACTTGCCTCAAAGTCAGAGAAAACAAGCCCTCCCACACGATCACCATTGTCAATAGCTAGCCAGCAAAAAACAGCCGCGGCTTGGGCTGCGATAACCGATTTGAAGGCGATCTGGCTACCGAAATACATATTGTGAGTCTGATCTACTGCTATAATTACAGGTCTTTCTCGTTCTTCGCGAAATACCTTCGTGAATGGTCTGTTGGTGCGAGCGGTAACGCGCCAATCTATTAGGCGGATGTCATCTCCGGGCTGGTATGGCCTGAATTCTTCGAAATCGATACCTCGCCCCCGCATCTTCGATAGGTGTAGTCCAGAAATGCCAGCAATGGAGCGCGTATGGGCAAGGTATTCGAGGGTTTTGGCGGCATAGCGTTGAACCAGAAGTTGCTGAAGGGTAATGATAGCCCCCTTGCTCTGGTAGCGGGCATGGTGAGGATCGATTTGTAGCTTCGCTGACATACGGCGTCCTAGACAATCAGGCAGATGGGACGCGTTCGCGAATAGTTTCTAATACTTTGTCTGGAGTTATGCCACTTGCCTCTGCTTCGAAACTAAGGAGGATGCGGTGGCGTAACACGTCGAACATAACCTCTTGAACATCGTCGGGGCTAACGAAATCCCGGCCCTGTATCCAAGAATAAGCTCTCGCGCAGCGATCCAACGAAATAGTGCCTCGAGGGCTGGCTCCATACTCTAACCAGGAAGCTAGCTCTTCCCCGTACACTTCAGGCGTTCGGGAGGCCATTATCAGTTGGATGATGTACTCTTCTACTTCCGGCGCCATATGCATAGCTAGTATTTCTTGCCGAGCCGCGAACAAATCTTCTTGAGCAACTTGCTTAGGAGGGTCAGGAATTTTATTTTGGGCTTCATTTCGTACAAGGTGGAGAATGTCCCGTTCCGCTTCTATTTTTGGATAATCTATTGTGACGTGCATCAGGAATCTGTCGAGTTGGGCCTCGGGTAATGGATAGGTGCCTTCTTGCTCGATAGGGTTTTGGGTGGCCATTACAAGAAAAAGAGGGGGTAAAGTAAAAGACTCTCGGCCCACACTAACTTGATGTTCGCCCATTGCTTCTAACAAGGCTGATTGGACTTTGGCCGGGGCTCTATTAATTTCATCGGCTAGTACTAAATTATGAAAAATAGGGCCCTGTTGGAATCGAAATGAGCCATCTTCTGGCCGGTAAACTTCTGTACCGGTGATATCACTGGGCAGCAGGTCTGGAGTGAACTGAATTCGGTGGAAATCGCCTTCAATGGCCCGAGATAAGTCCTTAATAGCTTTTGTCTTGGCCAAACCAGGAGCGCCTTCAACCAAGAGATGGCCGTCCGCCAATACGGCTATAAGTAAACTATCGAGTAAGCGCTCTTGTCCTATAATTTGCTCGGATAACCAACTTTTGAGTTCTGTTATTATTCCATGGCGGCTCATATTATGAATTCCCTGCGGTGTATGGAGCGCGTAAGGTGAAGTCAGCGAGGGATTGTAAACGTTTTATAATGTATGTCTAGGCGAACATTGTAGTGGAAATTGGCATTAATACTTGGNCACGCCTAGTCTGTCGNCATTGAGTTTGAATTATTTGCTAGATGTACCATTAAGTACTCACAATTGATCACATGTTTTACGTTGGCATAGTAATGTGTTTATAAGGATCCATAGTTATTAACAGCATGCTTGCTCTTTTNTTTTATACCACCAAAAGCTGCCACTTGTGTGAAGAGGCCGCTCAGCTGCTAGAAAAGCTGCAATTAGTGAAAGAAGTCAATATCGAAGCTGTGGATATCAGTGAGAATGANTCNCTGGTTAGGAGTTATGGGCTACGNATTCCGGTCGTAAAAAACAAACAGAGTGGCAAAGAGATTGATTGGCCATTTATTATGGATGATCTGATTGATTTAGTTGAATAANTTTGGGTTCAAATTCTTAGCTTCAAGATTATGACTACAATCAAGCTTGTAAAAGCAGTTCAATCTGATCTAGTTTTTCGCTAAATCGTTATTCAGTCCAAATAAGCGAATAGCATTTCTGGTTGTATTTTGGGCNACAGTGTTCGGATCTTGCCCCCGAAAGTGTGAAATTACGTTGACAATTTCGGTGAGATATTTTGGTTCGTTACGATGCCTGCCNTGCTTTTGTAGTAATGTGCGCGGGAACAGGTAGGGAGCATCAGTCTCAATAAGTAAGCGATTGTCAGGAATCTTAGCTACTAGTGACTGCAATAATCCACCGCGCCGTTCATCGCAAATCCATCCGGTAATTCCGATGTGCATATCTAACNCCAAGTAGTCAGCTAATGCCTTTTCATTGTCGGTAAAGCAGTGCACGACGCCGCCAACCAGTTTTGATCGGTAGTTTTTGAGAAGTTCGTAAAATGCATCATGAGCATCTCGTTGGTGGAGAAATACTGGTTTGTGCAAGTCAATTGCCAGCTCGAGGAGTCGCTCAAAGACTCTTAACTGATGTTCTGCGGGAGAAAAATTACGATTGAAATCGAGACCTATTTCTCCAATCGCTACCACATGAGGCAAGCAGGATAGTTCTGCTGCCGCCTCTATATCGGAATCTGTAATTGTCTGAGAGATGTGTGGATGGAAGCCAACCGTACTGCTTAAAAATTTAGGGTGTTTTCCGCATATGGCCTGGCCCGCTTTGCTAGTTTCTAGATCTGTACCCGTAACGATGATGTGGNCTAGACCAGCTTCTGAGGCCTCCGTTATGATTTTTTCGAAATCTTTTTCAAANGAGTTATGGGTAAGNTTGGCACCGATATCNACNAGCTTCATTGNNGNTTTCCTAACNCGANTNCTTAAAGAAGAGTCTATATCAACAGAACTAAGCGAGCCAATAGACGACTGAGAGCCCGTCGTACCTAGCTATTAGGTGGTTTATGCTCGATAATATGCCTCCAAAATCTAGTGGAACACGGAAATTGAACTTGGACGCTAATGTAACAAAAAAGGATCTGAAGTGGGCTGAACTTGGGTTTCAATACCACAAAACAGACTATCGTTTTTCAGCTGTACATGAGAATGGCCACTGGAAAGANGGTGCGCTAATTGGCGACGAAATAATNGAAATNCATGAAGGGGCCCCATCGCTTCATTATGCGCAGCAATGCTTCGAAGGCTTAAAAGCTCAGACTGCTAAAGATGGTCGTGTAGTGCTATTTCGACCTGATTTAAACAGTGAGCGTATGAATCAAGCTGCCACTAGGCTGCTGATGCCTGAGGTGCCCAATGAAATGTTTAGTCAGGCTATAGAAGAAACAGTGCGCGCTAATTATGCCTGGATACCACCATATGGCTCTGGCGCTTCATTGTATATCCGACCGATGCTGATTGGNGAAGGTGAAAACCTAGGCCTAAACCCAGCTCAGCGATTTCAGTTCCGTGTTTTCGTATCTCCAGTGGGCCCNTATTACAAGGAGGCAGGACTTGCCGTTATCAGTTTAGCTGTCTCAAATATGGATCGAGCTGCNCCGAATGGGACGGGAAGCTATAAAGTGGGNGCCAATTATGCAGGGGGCCTGTTGGCNACNCGCAAGGCTCAGGAGCTCGGTGCAAATGAAGCGCTTTATCTCGATTCAGCAGAAGGCAGGTACATTGATGAGGCGGGCTCGGCAAATATCATTATAGCAATGAAAGGTGCTAAAGTTATTACGCCTTTATCTAATGCCATCCTGCCAAGCATTACGCGACGGTCCTTAATGGAAATCGCGGCCCGACAGCTCAATATGAAAATCGAAGAGCGACCGATCGAATTGCGTGCAGAATATACCAACTTCATCGAAATGGGTGCCTGTGGCACTGCCGCCGTTCTTTCTCCGGTGGGACGTATCTGGTTTGACGATTCTTGGCATGCTGTGTTTGAAGATGGCCAAACGGTAGGCCCTATCATGCAAGAAATGTACGATATTTTAGTTGGTATTCAAAAAGGCGACCTGGCTGATCACTATGGTTGGTTGCATGAAGTAAGCATTTAAGCAAATGAAATATCGTATTCCTGTTAATGCAATATACAAATACNACCTATCTCTTTTCTGCTTTTTATATCACGCTATTTCTANGTGNGTAGCGAATAAATCTTTATATGCGGCAATCAGGGCGCAGTAGACTATGTAACTTTTAGTGCCTCGGAGTTGTCGTTTTAAGTACGAGTTACAAACTATTTTTTATAAGAAAGCTTGACCGATTAGTAACTTGGCCTTATATATGTGCGCAGCTTGAACAGGCTAAAATCCTTTTATTCGTGGAAAACATCGTTTTAATGTCTAAGTCGCTGGTCATAGTTGAGTCCCCCGCAAAGGCGCGCACTATAAATAAGTATCTCGGACCCGAGTACATAGTGAAGTCCAGCGTTGGTCATATTCGGGATCTGCCTATGAGCGGGAATGGAAAAGCTATCGATGGTAAAGCTCGTGCAGCTGCGGCGGCAGCTACGCGCAAAATGAGCCCCTCGGAAAAAGCTGCTTACAAGAAAATTAAAGCTAAACAACAGCTTGTAAATCGCATGGGTATAGATCCCGAAAACGATTGGACAGCTAATTATCAAATTCTCCCGGGAAAAGAAAAAGTTGTCGCCGAGTTAAAGAAAATTGCCAAAGATTCAGAGATTATCTATCTAGCAACCGACCTTGATAGGGAAGGCGAGGCAATTGCGTGGCACTTGAAAGAATCTATTGGTGGGGATCCTGAGCGCTACAAACGAGTGGTGTTCAACGAAATTACGAAGAAAGCAGTTACAGAAGCCTTTGCCGAACCCGGTAATCTCGATATGCGATATGTGGAGGCCCAACAGGCGCGTCGCTTTCTAGACAGGGTTGTAGGATTTATGGTGTCTCCACTGCTGTGGGCCAAAATTGCACGGGGTTTATCAGCGGGTAGGGTGCAGTCAGTAGCAGTGCGTCTGGTGGTTGAGAGAGAACATGAGATCCGGGCTTTTATTCCAGAAGAATATTGGGAAATTTTTGCGGAACTGATATCAAGTGGTAATAGTAAAATAAGATGTAAGGTTGTCAGAGGATCTGATAAGAAGTTTCTACCTGACAACGAGGCTGATGCAGAAATTGCTTTAGAAGTATTGCGAGAAGCCGAGTACCGGGTGGAAAAACGTGATGATAAGCCTACTTCCTCTAAACCAAAACCCCCTTTAATAACTTCAACCCTTCAACAAGCTGCAAGTACTCGTCTTGGTTTTGGGCTAAAGAAAACTATGCTCATGGCTCAACGGTTGTATGAAGCTGGCTATATAACCTACATGCGCACTGATTCAACTCATCTTAGTGATGACTCAATTTCCATGTGCCGTGACTACATTAGTCAAACCTTTGGGTCAGAATATGTGCCAGAAACCCCTCTATCCTATGNCTCTCGGGAAGGAGCCCAGGAGGCGCATGAAGCAATACGTCCAACAGACATCAGGGTCGAAGGCGATAAATTGCAAGGCATGGAACAGGATGCAATACGCCTGTACATTTTAATTTGGCAAACTTTTGTAGCTTGTCAGATGCCGCCGGCTAGGTACCTCTCGAGTAGCATTTCCGTAAAGGCGGCCGAATTTGAGCTGCGTACAAAAGGTCGAATCATGCAGTTCGATGGCTATCTAAAGGTTATGCCNTCAAAGGAAGATGACATCGTACTCCCAGATTTAAAACTTGGCGANGTGCTGCAATTGGATAAACTNGAACCCTTTCAAAAATTTACCAAGCCACCTGCCCGTTTTACTGAAGCAAGCCTCGTAAATGAGCTAGAGAAGAGGGGTATTGGTAGACCTACAACCTACGCACCGATTATTTCTACNATTCAGGATCGAGGTTACGTAAGAATAGATAATAAACGNTTCTATGCTCTAAAGATGGGAGATATTGTGGCGGAGCGGTTGCAGGAAAATTTTAAGGATCTGATGGACTACGATTTTACGGCAAAGATGGAGGATGCCCTAGACGGAGTCGCGATCGGTACTACCTATTGGAAAACTCTTTTAAACGAGTTTTACACGAGTTTTACCAGTCAGTTGGCCAAAGCAGAGGACGGGATGCGCACTAATGATCCCACGGANATCGATGTTCAATGCCCTCAATGTCGTCGTACGATGCAAATAAGAACTGCTTCTACAGGCGTATTCCTGGGATGCTCTGGTTATTCTTTGCCTCCAAAAGAGCGGTGCAAGAGCACCCTGAATTTGATACCTGGCGAAGAAGCNATTCGCACAGATACCGCAGAAGAAGCCGAAGCTCAAGAAAGTATCCAATTGCGTAAAAAGCACCGTTGCCGTTTATGTAATACGGCCATGGATGCCTATCTGATTGACGAAAAGCGGAAATTGCACGTGTGTGGAAATAACCCGGATTGTCAAGGGTATGAAGTCGAATACGGTGAATTTAAAATCCGTGGTTATGATGGTCCAGTANTAGAATGTGATAAGTGTGGCACCGATATGCAGTTGAAAACGGGTAGGTTTGGTAANTATTTTGACTGTACGAGTAAGGAGTGCAAAAACACACGCAAACTTTTACGTAGCGGAGAGCCNGCACCTCCCAAGATGGATCCCGTAAACATGTCAGAATTAGCGTGCGACACCGTTGATGACCACTTCGTGCTTCGTGATGGCGCATCNGGGCTTTTTCTAGCTGCAAGCAANTTTCCTCGTAATCGCGAAACACGAGCGCCTCTTGTGGAAGAGCTAATACCCCACAAAGAACAAATCGANCCCAAGTACACCTTTTTATTCGAAGCGCCTACCGAGGATGATAAAGGTAANAAGACACTAGTTCGTTACAGCCGGAAAACCAAGGAGCAGTATGTTCAGAGTGAANTAAACAAAAAGGCAACTGGCTGGAAAGCCTTCTACCGCGACGGGAAATGGGACATAACCAAACCGATCACGAAGGGCAAGAAAAAACACTAACTGAGTCGCTAAAAATGTAGGCTCTAGATGTTGCGCCTTATTACTCCAACACTGATACCTTCGANGGCGAAATCGCTGNTACGTAAATCGACTTCTATTGGCTCGTAGTCTGGGTTTTCAGCAAGTAAATTTAACCAGTATTTGTGGCGGATTTTCCCTAATCTTTTAACAGTAACATCACCGTCGATTCTAGCGACTACGATGTCGCCATAATTAGCTTTATCAATTTTATGAACCGCTAATAAATCGTCCTCATAGATGCCTATGTCGATCATACTGGCTCCCTTAACGGTAAGAAGGTAGTCAGCGTTGGGGGTGAACAAAGTTGATGGAATATCGCAGTAGTCTGCGATGGACTCTTCGGCTAGGATTGGATTACCAGCGGCAACTTGTCCGATAATAGGGAGCCCTAGCTGCTCGCTAATGGGCAACTTGAGTCCTCTTGAAGTACCGGGCAGNACCTCTAGAGCTCCTTTTCTGGCCAGAGCACGCAAATGTTCTTCAGCAGCATTGGGAGACTTGAACCCCATTTCATGGGCAATTTCGGAACGGGTAGGNGGAAAACCCGTATTCTGCTGGTATTCTTTGATATAATTCAAGATCTCTTCTTGTCGACTAGTTAGCTTTAGCATAGCGATGCCCTTAGTCAAAATATTACTGTAATTATATACAGTTATCTAACAATCTCAATATATCTTTAGGTATACGTGTTTTGAATGTCNGCTCGTACAAACAAATTACACATTTGTCGGGAATAGGTGGATANGAGGGTTAAGCTTAGAGGATNTGAAAATCGTCACCGAGGTCCATCAGTTCAGGTTCTATTTCAGAGAGAGCTCCTGACCAGTTATCTGGTATAAAAGTCTGATCAGAGTAAACTTGATCCTCGGCATTTAGTTCGTAGGGAGCACGCCAGTCTTCGGGTGCTTCAGCAGGTGCGAGATAGAGTTGTTGCCAAGTGGTGGTTTCGTATTCACCTACTTCACCATCGATCATTTGATACTCGATGGTGCCGCTGGCTTCATCTATTGCTACGACTTCAAATAAGCAGCCGTTAGCAACATCTTGATACCAGACTGCAACTTCTGGTAAGAGATTATTCATTGCTGTGTATCCGGAGTTAAATCAAAAGACTGCGTATTAACCCTCACTTGTAATTATTTTAATGTTAGGGCGAACGCTNACTATAGATACTTTTAACTCAAAAGAGAAAGCAATTTTTGATTAACANTGACCANGNCTTTAGTTAATGAATTAAGACCAATTCATAACTATTTGACTAATCAATAAATCTGCNTTTATTTGTTGGGAAATNCCTTTACCCGCTTCTTTTTAATTTGTGATAATTCTGATAATTCATNAAAAACTTAACCACATGANAGAAGACCAAAGCACTGTCGGTGCATTAATGCTAGACCTTGAGGGTACAGCCCTCACTATGGCTGAATGTGAACTTTTGAATAGGCCGTCGGTCGGCGGAGTGATCCTGTTCAAAAGAAACTATATCTCGCCATCGCAATTAACAGACCTCACGGCTTCGATAAGAGAATGCAAACCGGACATTTTGATCGCGGTTGATCAAGAAGGTGGTCGGGTGCAGAGATTCTACGAAGGTTTTCTTTCGCTTCCCGCATTGTATTCGATCGGTCAGCTTTATGCCCGTGATGCAGANAGAGGCAGGNTAGTAGCGGAACACTGCGCATGGGCCATGGCAGCTGAGGTGATCCATCATGGAGTTGATATAAGCTTTGCTCCGGTNCTTGATTTATATAACAGCGAAAGTCGAGCAATCGAAAATCGGGCTTTTAGCCCCTCGGCCGAAGATACCGTAGACCTGGCTGAAAGTTATATTAGCGGTATGAATAAGGCAGGGATGGTGGCAATCGGGAAGCATTATCCTGGCCATGGATCAGTAGAGGCAGATTCCCATGAAGAACTTCCGCGAGACGAACGCGAAGCAGATGAAATTATGGGGGCAGACTACAAGGTATTTGCTAAGTGCGTTAGCCGTTTGGGTGGAATTATGTCGGCGCATGTCATCTACCCGGCAGTAGATGGAGAACCTGCGGGGTTTTCGAATTTTTGGCTCAACGNCAAACTTCGCACAGAGTTAGGTTTTCAAGGCGCTGTGTTCAGTGATGATTTATCAATGACCGCTGTTAAGTCAGCCGGAACTGCCGAATACCGAGCCAAACTAGCTTTGACAGCCGGCTGCGATATGGTGCTGGTATGCAACGATCGCGAGTCAGCATTGTCGGTTTCCGATTGGTTGGAGCGTAATGAGATACAGGGCAGCAGGAAGCTTCACAAATTGCGTGCCAAGCCAGCGCCAGAGATTGCGAATCTTTATAATGAAGAAAAATGGTTGACCGCTTGTGAAATGGTGTGTTCACTAACGAAAATATAAGTGAGGGGTAACGATGGACAGATTCTTATCACTAGATAGCTTGGGAGAGCTAGGCTGGGGAATTGAAATATTCCTCGTGGTCACTACCACGTTGATGGTCAGATTTATTGCTATGTATGTGCTTAAAATATTAGGCCGTCGTTTAGAAAAAACTGAAAACGTTTGGGATGACGCCGTNTTTGAGGCCGCAAGGGCCCCTTTGAGTTGGTTTATTCTGATCATGGGTCTTTTGTTAGCTATCCAAATCAGTGACGCCTACCTCGGAATTGACTTGTTCTCTGCTTCAAATCTGGAAAATATGCGGCAGCTCACGTTTATCGTGCTGATAATGTTGTTCTTGGTAAAATTTATCTCACTGGCTGAGACGAAGTTGCTTGAAAGGATTGAGGCGGATCCAGCTCCTGAGGAGACTCGCCTTGATGCAACCACGCTGCATGCATTAGCTAAATTATTGAGGCTGTCAGTTGTGATTTCGGCGGCTCTTATTGCTTTGCCCACGGTGGGCATAGAAATTACCGCTTTACTTGCTTTTGGGGGAGTTGGCGGACTTGCGGTCGGGTTTGCCGCACAAGATTTATTATCCAATTTTTTTGGCGGCTTGATGATTTATCTCGACAGGCCATTTGCCATCGGGGACTGGATCAGATCGCCCGATCGGGATATAGAAGGAACTGTGGAGAGCATAGGTTGGAGGCTAACAATAGTCCGGACTTTCGATAAACGGCCGTTGTATGTGCCCAATGCCATATTTAATACTTTGGCAGTAGAAAACCCCTCCCGCATGAGTAATCGTCGCATTTATGAAACTATAGGAATCCGGTATCAAGATGCGAACAAGATGGGTGCAATTGTAGGAGACGTAAAAGCTATGTTGCTGACCCATAGCGAAATCGATACAGAACAGACATTAATAGTTAACCTTAACAGCTATGCTCCATCCTCTCTGGATTTCTTCATCTATACCTTTACGAGAACTACCGACTGGATTCGGTTTCATGAAATTAAGCAGGATGTGATGTTAAAAGTCATAGATATTGTACATTCTCATGGGGCCGATTTTGCATTTCCGACAACTACCCATAGATGGCATAGATGGCATAGATGGCATAGATGGCATAGATGGCATTATAGCTGATGGATTGAAAGAGACCTGATGCCAACGATATCTAGCTCACAAGTTAAAGCAGTAAATGCTCGTGCTCGCTGCATCTATTCTGAGGAACAAGTAGAAGCAGCTCTCGATAAAATGGCTGCAGCAATTACGCAGTTTCTAGTTGAAAGAGACCCAATTTTACTGTGCACTATGCACGGAGGGCTTATAACAACTGCTAAGCTGGTAACGCGACTTCGTTTTCCATTGCAGCTCGATTATCTTCATGTGACTCGCTATCGTGAGAGTACGCACGGTACCGATTTAGACTGGAAATGCTACCCATCACTTTCTCTGCAAGACCGAGTAGTGCTAGTGGTTGATGATATTCTTGATGAAGGTACAACCTTGGAATCCATTGTAGAGTATTGTAAAAAACAAGAAGCCGCTGAAGTATTTACAGCNGTACTNATTGAGAAGTTGCATGATCACAAGCTCTCAAACATCGTGGCAGATTTTGTTGGTCTTAAGGTGGATGACTGCTACGTCTATGGGTATGGGATGGACTATAAAGGATATCTTCGTAACGCACCTGGTATTTTCGCGATAGATGAAGGATAAAGGAAGAGCGGATGCCCCAGTATCAGCAAACAGAGTTGTCATAGGGCGTATCAACTGCCACTTCCACTAATCTTGCAATGCTGGTAAATAGTAGCGCTGTCTTAACTCCCTTGTTTTTNTCATCCTTAAACAGCTNGTGATATCTCTTTAGTTGAGGTCGATAAAGATTGAGCTGGCCTTCTATAAAATCCTTTTCTAGTATTGAGTCAGGCTTTTTNGCGGACTTGTAATCGATTATCCAGCGAATATCTTTAAAATCTAAAAAGCTTCGATCAATAATATGATTTTGAACGACATCACCATTTTTTGATTGTAGCTCGTATTCGGCGACACTTTTCTCCTGAGAATGGTCAAATANCCACAGAAGTTCTTGGTTGGAAAGGGTTTTTCGAAGAGAGTCTTCAATGAATGCGACAGCATGATGAATTTTATCTAGGTCGAATCCATAACGTAATAAATGTTGTTGCCAGCGCCGTCTCTGCAGGTCTAAGTTGTCGTCAGATAAAAGATTTTTATTTGTCAGGNCTGCCTGCAATGCTTCATGTATCAANNTACCTATTTGGGTGTCTAGCATGANATCCAGCCTTGGGTCTTCATTAAAGCTGGGCTGCGGATGATGCTGATTATTATCATCAGATTTTTCAGTAACTTCGAACCAGCTAGNTTGGGGCAACAACGAAACAGGGATTCGCTTCAACAAGGTAGCGGTTTTCAGCTGGCTTGTTCTCTTGCTTTCTAGGGTGTTCTCAGTGTTTATGTCATCCATGTTGACGAACTCGACAAATTTATTCTGGAGAATTGNGGNCCATATGGTCGAGAGTAGTGAGCGTGGGTCTGGGTTTGTGGATTTTTCCTTGCCGCGTTTGAGTGCCGCCGATAGGTGTGCAGATTTGATGGCGCGTGTAACCCCTATATACATCAATCTGGTGTTTTCGAGTTTAGATTTTGTCAGTTTTTCGTGACGTAGTAATTCATACAATGTATCGCTAGACTCCCCGGTTCCAGCCAAGGCAGCNAGGAACAANTTNGGCACCCTCGCGTGATTCAGGCGTTCGTGCCATAACAACAGCTCGCGTTCCTCTGTCTTTGGTTGTCGGGCTAACCCGGGTANGAAGACGTGATCGAATTCAAGACCTTTAGCCTTGTGAATAGTTAAGATTTGGACGGGATTATCGGCGGCCGATGGCGGGTTATCGCTAACAAACGTGTTCTTAATTTGTTCTTCTAGGTCATCTACGTTAATCANTGGGGTGGAACGTTCGAANTTACGAATTAAGTCNAAAAACAGNTCTACGCTCTCTAATTCAAAATGGGTTTGGATGAGCTGGTGTCCCCCAAGGCAATCGAAAGTCTTCCGCAAGAGATCTGCCAAAGATAGTTGATCTTGCAACCTAACGGCCTCTGAGAAGGTCGGAGCCACCTTGATAATCCGTTTATATGATTCTTCGCTTAATTTCGCCTGTACTGTAGCTTCGCAAAGCGAATGCAGAATTGGTACCTCAAAATCTTGGCCGGTTATAATGAGTAAGTCCTCTATGGTGATGCCGCACCAGGGNGCACGCAACACGGCCAGCCAAGCTAGTCTATCGGCTTGATTCAAGATCGCTCTAGCTAGNCTCGTAAGATCTGAAATGATTGAAAGGTTATTCAATTTATCGATATCAGTAGCTGCCCAAGGGATNCCTACCTCCCTGAACTCTGAAAGAATATGTGATAGGTGAGGCCTGCTGCGAACTAGAATGGCGATTGTCTCAGTCTGGCTCAGCGCGCGGAGTCTTGTTATTTGTTTTGCGATATGTTGAGCCTCAACTTCAAAAGCTTTGGACCGGTTGTTGCCTTCAAATGTATAGCAGCGGGTATTAACCGCTGGTTCGATGCCTTTAGGGTGCTCTGCTGTGGAGTGGGTNTAAGGTACGCCCCCCCGGGAGATATCCNTTTCTTGGGGAAAAGAGCTAGCAAACACTAAATTCACCCATTCGACCACACCCGCATGAGACCTAAAGTTTGTTTGNAGATCGATAGGGNTTAACGGAATGTTCTTAATGCCCNTTTCCCGTAAGGCCAGAAANAGACCTACATTAGCGTTGCGAAAGCTGTAACAGGATTGCATGGCGTCACCGACTACAAAAAATGTGCGGCCATCACTTGGCTCCCATCCTGCTGTGAGTTTTTGTAATAAGTTTTGATGTGTCGAAGACGTGTCTTGAAATTCGTCCACTAGAATATGATTGATGCTGTAATCTAGGCTAAGCAAAAGATCTGTTGGGTTTGACTCGTCGCCCAGCGCGGTGAGTGCGGCATGTGTAATTTCAGGGTAATCGACGGTATTTTTTGTTGCGAATGTAACCCGCAACTGTGCGAGGAGTGTTGGTAATACTTCGGTCAGCGTTTTTAGGAAATTAAAATTTTGGTCTTCCATTGAAGGTAATAGGCGAAGATAGTGTAATGTTTCTAATAATGCCTCGTTATTACCTTTGGCAAAGTCTGTTAAAAGCCCGTGCATAGCTACCTTTCTAGCTTTGAACAGTTTGTCATGTTGCTCGTTACCGGATGAAGAGGGGAAACCTAGCCGTTTATCGACCCGTTTACGCCAGGTTGGTTGACTGTTTCTGATGGTGACTAGTAGATCTGCAAGTCCTTGCCATGTAGTTAAATCATCAGAATTATTTCCCGGTAATTTGTTGAGATTAAGGCAATTGCTAATTTTTGTGTTTGTTTGATTCCCTGCAAAGTTGGTTGCAGCGAAGCTTGCTAACTCTACAAGAATTTTTTCATAAGGTTGGATTAGGCGTTTTGCTTGACTGATATTCTCCTCGATGAGTTCAATAATATTATGTTGCAATTGATTAAATATTTTATCAGGAGTCCCGGCGAGACCAATTATTGGCTCAATCCACTGGTCCCGTTTTTTTAATAGTTCAATTAATAGCTTACCAACTCTGGCAATATTGTTGTCTAATTGTAAGAGTAAGCGGCCTATAGCCGGGGAAACTGGTAGATCTTTGTTAAGTAAATTAAGAAAGCTGTCGATTGCGTGCTGGTAGTATTCTTCAGGTCGGTCGCTTATGTGTATGTTTGCCCCGAAGCCGGATAGAACAGGCAATCTGCTGGCCAGGTACAGACAGAAACTGTCTATCGTCTGGATTCTAAGGCGGGTTGGGGATTTGAGAAGATCCCACCCCAATTGGGCATCTTTTTCAAGCACTTTAATGGCAGCCAAAAATCGCTCCTCTTCAAGTTTTGTTCCGAATTTTGGCTTGGTCTGCATTTTTGCTGCAGTATCCAGAGTGTTTAAAATTCGATTGGCCATCTCGTTTGCTGCTTTACGTGTGAAGGTAATGGCCAATACTTCTTCCGGTTTTTCGCAAATAGCGAGGAGGTGGAGAAACCGGAGACTTAGTAATTCGGTTTTTCCCGAGCCGGCNGGAGCCTGCACAGCATANGAGGANGTAATGTCCTGAGCTTGTAAGCGTGCTGGTGCGTCTATAGGTATTTTCACGGCGTAAGCTCATCTTGTTTGTCTANCAGGTTCTTTTGNTCATTTATACGACATAAAGAAGACAAGTCGCAGTACTGACAGGTTTGATTGCCTCGTGTAGGGGCTACAGCGAGCAACCCTTTNTCGAACTCCGCGGCCATGGCTAGAACAATAATATTCCATCGCTCCTGCAAGTCAGTCCAAGTGCCGTCGAATAACCGCACTTGTGCAAGGGGCTTAATATCTGGGTGAAGGTCCTCTTTATCTGTAGCTCCCGCTAAAGTGACTTCTTNAATATTTACTTGATATATAAATGCGCCGCTAATATGACCAATGTTTGACCCGATGGCTAATTGGTAAAGTGGCANTTGAAGATCGTCGGGTCTATCGTCGAACCAGCGGTAAGAAGATTTTTTNCCNGATTTGTAATCAATCAACACTAGGGAGNCATCGTNTAATTTGTCAATCCGATCAACTCTAAAATTAAGTGAAAGCAGAGAGTGATCCCATGTTATTTGTTGTTCTGTTTCATGGACCAGAAAAGGAGATCGACTTAGTTCGAATTCGAGAAAACTGTTTAACAGGTTAGAGAGGCGGATTCTTTCCAAATTCGAAAAAGTTGGGGTCATAACGTCTGGATGTTGCTTATGCATTTGCTCGATAGCTGGCTCTATACTCTCATCAATAAACTTTTGTCTTATGANCGCTGAGCTTTCGAGTATTTTTTCTTGATGGTTAANTTTGGTGCTTAGTTTCTCGAGAGCCAGGTGCAGCGCGCTTCCACGATTCATTGCATCCAGACCGGGCTGTAGATTTGGTAACTTTTGAGCTCCTAATCGGTGGGTTGCAAACGCCTTAAAAGGGCAGTTAGATTGATTGGAGAGCAAGCTGGTGCCTCCAGTCCCTATTACACTNGTTAATGGTAAACATAATGGCTCCTGGACGTATTCGAATTCGACTGGGTGTAATGGGTTTGTAAGGTTGTTTGTGCTACCAATATCAGGTACCGGAGAGAGAGGTATAGTGCGGGAAAGAGGGCTCGGTCGAATTTCAAGATCGCCCTCATATTTGTGATGACTAANAATAAACTCATGCGTGTTTCGCTGAAGCCTGGTTAAGATTAAATTAGCTTGCTCTAGCTGTAACTTATAGCTACTGCGAGGCATGCCGTATTCTTGTTGTATTGAGAGCGGCAGAAAAGTATCAGGACTTATACTGCAGGGCAATCGTTGGTCATCTNCGGATATAAACCAAAGAGAGNCGAAATCGAAATCCAAGGCTTCATCGAGGCTGACNAATGATATCTGNAGCTCATCGTTAAATACGATTCGTCGAGGGGTCTGGTAAAGCAATGATCTAAGCTGACGTAAAGCGCCGGTAATGTCGAGTTCTCCTACAATGGCCGAAGTGCTGCTAAGTTGATAAAGAGATTTTTGCCATTGCAAATAATCTTCTGATTCAAAGCGCGGCCAACCTATGAGCTCCAACTGTCGAGTAAAAAGTTCTGCCCAGGCGCTTAACGACAAAAATTCCCTGGGGCGGCGAGAGAGTTCCGAAAACTTGGTTAACAGGGTGGATAGGTGGGGGCAATAGTAAGGCTTTCCTTCTCTTTGCATTACCGATTGGAGATGTCCTAATCGTGTGGTGCTAGAAAAGTTATTACGTAGGAGTAATTCAAGGCTAATTCGAGCTGATAGTTCTTTGTCTCCTAAGGCGAATTGGTGGCACTGTAGTAAATGACAGAATTTCTGTGTTTCTATTCGAGTCTGGTTTAATTCAAGGAAGCTAAGCGCGAGCTCTATAGATTTTACATCTGCTAGTGATTGCGCACTACTGAAGGTATTAAAGTATTGGGCTTTGGTTGGAGAAAGGTCGTTATTCCTATGGCTTGTCTGCCTGTTAAACTCCTTCCANAAAAGAAANTCGTGCTCTTTTTCATGATCNATAATGATACCTACATGTTCGNTTTCGTTCACTCTGACGCGCTCAAGTGAATATCTGACGCAGGCACGAATCTCGGTGTCCAAGTTAGGAAATTGTAGTCGTTTTACGCTGTTAAGATTCGGTTGCCACTCATTAGGTGTTGTTTTAGACGATATGTCAGGAGTATTCCGTGTGTGATAACTCAGTTCGATGACGTCTTCCAAGGTCCCAATTAATCTGGCGTAGAGCGGAGGTGGATCGCTAAAGTTAACTAGTAACACACGTGAAGGAAGGAATCGGACAAGTTCATGGAGGCTAGGTATAAGAATCAATATTGCGTCAGATANTCCAATTAATTCATGTTTTTCTAATAAAGATTTATAGCGTTGCGACCANTATAGAAAAGCAGAAAAATTCTGTGAATACTTGGAATCCCTGGGCTTTAATTTTTCAAATAGAAACCATTGATTATAAATATGGTAACTATGTGAAACTGCCGCTGCAGTTTCTTGTATGTTTAGCAGCGGATATTTTTCGGCACTGGCTTTCAATTGCTCTGTCCAGACACATTGCTCACTGAAGCTGTCAAGTATTTGTAGCTTGCAGAATGGTTCGATGCCGTTCATTGATAATTTGGNCCAAAGTTGCTGTAACCAGATATCTATAGCGAATACCTGAGGGCGCGACCAAACTTCGCCAACCTTCTTTTTATTGGCATAGGCCTGCATGATTACTTTTGCACTACGGTGGTTTGGCGTTAATAGAGTTTGGTCTTGGTCAAACGCGCTGAGCAGTGAATCTATTTGGAAACGAGATATTGGCACAGAATTTATTTGTTCTTTTCTATTTGTTTTACCCATTCTAAGAACTCGTATTTATCACCGCGAAAAATTACACGGTGTAGTTTTTTATTTAGCTGGTATTCATACATAGGATCGTAATAATTCTTAAGAAGATAACGAATCCATTCGGAATGAAAAGGGTGAGCCTCATCATTAGTTTTACTCGTCAAAGCTTTTACCATGATCCTTCGGAGATGGCTGTAATTTTCATCCCCCAATCTACGTCGTATTCTGTCTAGGCTAGCTAGTAACGATTTTGTGAATTGATTCTTAGCGTCTGTTGGAGCGAATTGTTCATATTCAAGATAATTCGAAATAATGTAATCGTTCAGTATGGTCTCTACCCTGGAATCTAATGATTCCTCAATATAGGCTAGTGGTGCTTCATTCATGGCTTTATGCAAGCTATTTGGAATGGATACAGTTCCGATAGAACGGCTTTCATCTTCTAAAAATAACTTGTTGGGTTTTGGGAAAGGTAATTTTAGAAATTCAATCGATATGTAATTTTCAAAATTAACGGGGGTTGGCTGTGGCTCCACCCGCCCGCCAAATGCAGAGCCACGATGTCGAGCACAACCTTCCAGGTCAACGCTATAACGAAGCTTGTTAAGAAGATGCGTTTTGCCGCTACCAGCTTTCCCAGCAAGGGTAATAATATTGTCCGGATTTGCGACTTTATCAATAGTGTTGATAAGGAAGCGCCGCATAGCTTTGTAACCACCATCTATTCGGGCTATAGAAAAACCAGCTCCGTCGAGCCACTGCTGAACAATGGAGGAACGTAAACCGCCACGAAAGCAATAAAGTAGGGCGGTTGGGTTTTCAACTAAATAATTTTGCCAATTTTCCAACCGAGTTTGTTTTTTGCCTGTGCTGACTAGCTCATAGCCCAATGCGATGGCAGCTTTCTGGCCTGCATCCTTATAACGAATACCAATTGCGACTCGTTCATTATCAGTCAGCAACGGTAAATTAGTAGCATTTGGGAAAGCGCCACGGTTAAACTCATTGGGAGAACGAACGTCTAGTAATGGGGTATCATCTACAAATAGATCGGCAAATCCTGATTTAGATATAAGTTCTGACATAATTTAAATTCGACTTTGATAGTGAGTGTACCATTGTGCCGTTTATCGCCACTAATAATAGGATGCGTAGTGGCACGTAAAACGTGAATTACTGGACCAATTTAGATGCAGATAGGAAGGTTTCCGTATGCATGCCTGGAAACGAGGGGGAAAACCTTATTTCAGAATCTTCTTCCAAATTTCGTAGCGAAAAATCTGTAATAGACCCGTTTTCGCTTGTTTCTCGCATAAANCAGCGAGGACCAGCCCCGGTTCATCTTTGGAATCCCCCTTTCTGTGGCGATATGGATATGCTTATTGCCAAAGATGGCTCCTGGATTCATGAGGGCCGNCCCATAAGGAGNCAGGCTATGGTAAACCTGTTTGCCTCTATTCTAAGGCTTGATGATGACCAACACTATTACCTGGTAACCCCGGTTGAGAAGGTCCGCATAAAGGTTGAAGATTGCCCTTTTATTGTAAACCAGATGGATGTTAATGGGTCAGGTCGTGAACAAGTTATTACCTTTACTACAAATACCGGGGATATTTTTGTGGTCGACCGGAAACATGCTGTTTCTGCGAAAACCGATTTGGAAAGGGAAGCACCACACCCGACAGTCCATGTTCGAAACGGACTCAAAGCCTTAATAAACCGTTCNGTATTTTACAGGCTAGTGGATTTATGCGTTGANAATGGAAATCACAAANNCCCGCTTTTNGGTGTTTGGAGCAATCGCGAGTTTTTTGAANTAGGTGGCTAGAGGCACAAAACTGAGCTTGTGCTTGGTTGACCTTGCTGGGCAAAAACGTCATTATTAGCCGCTTTTTTAGGCTACTAGTCCTTGAATCTTAAAACCTTTCTTTAGTTATTCGTTTGTCAGTGTACGGATTAGGGAATCCATGAAAATTCTTGTAGGTGTAAAGCGGGTAGTTGACGCTAATATAAAAGTTCGGGTGAAGTCCGATAATTCTGGGATCGACTTGGCAAATGCCAAGATGGCGATAAATCCGTTTTGCGAAATTGCAGTAGAGGAAGCAATTCGCCTGAAAGAAGCNGGTATTGCAGACGAGATTATTGCCGTATCTATTGGGCCANGGAATTGCCAGGAACAGATCAGGACTGCACTGGCACTTGGTGCCGANCGAGGCATACTGGTGGAGNCTGAGGAGCATATTGAGCCNCTATCTGTTGCGAAAATATTTAAGAGTATCGTTGATAAAGANCAGATAGATCTCGTTATCCTGGGTAAGCTCTCAATTGACACCGATAACAACCAAGTTGGCCAGATGCTAGCCGCTTTGTGTGGTTATCCTCAGGGCACGTTTGCGTGTAACGTAGAACTTAAGGATGGCAAGATTGAAGTAAGCCGAGAAATTGATGGTGGCGAGCAGACTGTTCTTTTGGATCTGCCAGCTATTGTGACTACAGATTTACGACTTAACGAGCCTAGGTATGCATCTTTACCAAATATAATGAAGGCAAAAAATAAACCTATAGATCACGTAACCCCGGCCGACCTTGGGGTGGCAATAAACTCTGGTCTGAAGACGTTGAGCATTGCCCCGCCAGCTCAGAGAACTGCGGGGATAAAAGTAAAATCGGTGGCAGAGCTTGTCGACAAGCTACGTACAGACGCGAAAATTATCTAGCAGGATTCTGGAATATTATATGGCCATTTTAGTTATAGCTGAACACGACAATGAGTCGCTTAAACCTGCTTCGCTCAATACAGTGACGGCCGCAAAGGAAATAGAAGGAGAAATTGAAGTTCTGGTTGCGGGTAAGGACTGCCAAAATGTGGCAGACAAAGCTGCACGAATAGCAGGAATTACCAAAGTTATCGTTGCCGACGATGTGTGTTATGTATACCAGTTAGCCGAGAATGTTGCTCCGCTGGTTGCTGACATTGGGAAAAATTATTCTCATATTCTCGCTGCGGCTACGACTACGGGAAAAAATTTATTGCCTAGAGTCGCAGCGTTGTTAGACGTG
>NZNL01000037.1 GCA_002694855.1 Gammaproteobacteria bacterium | reverse complement strand
CCATCCATATTGATCGTTGCCCCTAAGGGCAGCACTGTGGAAGCCACAACTGGCTTAATTCCAAGTTTTTCTTCCGCCACCGACATCGAAACTGGCAAGGCTGCCAAGCTGGAAGATGTGGAGAATGCGACCAGCATGGCGTCGCGTGCTCCACTAAAGAACATGTATGGAGAAAGCTTAAGCGTGAAATGCATTATCAATACACCATGCACAATGATCAGATGTGCGACGCAGCCAATAACCACGGCGACCGCGAGCGTAAACAAACTCGAAAGTGCCTCCACACCTTGAGTTCCTGTAGCGACAGCAATCAAGGAGAACGCACCAAACGGTGCAACTTCCATAACCCAATGCGTAATGCGAAGCATCATCTCTGAGCTCGAATCCATAAGATCTGCTACCGGCCTGCCTTTCTCGCCGAGGGTAAGCAGGCTCACGCCTACCAGTAGCGCAAAGAAAATTATCGCCAGTATATTGCCTTCGGCCAGTGCTGCGATGGGATTGGAAGGCACGATACTCAGCAATCTATCCGTAAGGGGCATAGCCTCCTGTACTTCACCGGGAATTGCACTCGAAAAATCGACACCGACACCGGGTTGTAATATCGCTGCCAGGATCAGGCCGATTGTGATCGCAGCCAGTGTGGTGCCCATATAAATAGCGAGGGTCCTCACCCCAAGAGAGCCCAATTTGCTGGGATCCCCCATAGAAACAACACCGGAAATCAAGGTAACGAATACCAAGGGCACTACTACCATCCGAATCAGGCGGATAAATAGCGTTCCCACCCAGGCGATACTTTCCGTACCCGGCCCCCATATCATGCCAACGATCACACCGAGCACTAAAGCAGCCAGTATGCGTTTCCACAGAGCTATCTCGAACCACTTCCCCATTTAACTTCTCCACCATCGCAGAAACGCGAATAATGTTGTTTCCAGTTTTGATTGCTGACAGATTGTAATTTTGCAGTAGGTCGACTGCGCCCTGCCATTTATAGCTTGCTAGGAGACTATAGAAATTCATACCATAGTGCCAGTACTTGACCGGGGATTAACAGGATCGAGCAATGGCGAAATGGATCCAAGGCACAGTGGTCGACAATATCCATTGGACCGAGAATCTTTTTTCTTTAAAAATCGATGCCGATGTTGATAACTTCAGCGCTGGACAATTTACCAGTCTAGCATTGGACATTGGTGGCAAAAGAATAGCCCGCCCATATTCCTATCTAAGTTCACCCGGGCAACGTCCCCTTGAATTTTTCTTCTATACTGCTACCGACGGCATTCTTTCCAATGCTCTGGTAAAACTCGAATCAGGCGACCTGATTTGGGTAAAACAAAAATCTAATGGCTTCTTTGTACTTAACGAAATTCCGGAAGCAGAAGAACTGTGGATGTTGGCCACGGGTACCGGTGTAGCNCCCTTCTTTTCTATNCTGAATACCGACGAACCATGGAACCGGTTCAAGCACATCGTATTAGTACATGCCGTACGCGCTGAGTCTGACCTGCGCTACCAGGAACTGATAGATTCTCTTAACCGTAAGTATGGCAACAGGTTTTCCTTCCAGGCTTTTGTCTCCAGAGAGACAGTACCCGGTACCATCAAAGGACGGATCCCTATAGCCATTGAAAAAGGACAGCTGGAAGAACAAGTAGGTCGCAAGCTGGACGTCAACAAATCCCATATTATGTTGTGCGGCAACCCGGATATGGTTAAGGATTCGGTAGAAGTGTTAAAGAATCAAGATTTCACCAAGAATCGCCGCCGCACGCCAGGACATATCACTATTGAAAACTACTGGTAAAAGCAGCCACAAGTATATGGTATCGGAGATTGACTAAATTATTGATAGGGCGTTGGAATTCTGCGCGCCTGGGTAAGTTGTTCAACCCTTACACCAATATCTATTAGAGCCTGTTCCTGGAAAGACGGTGCAATCAGGGTTAGGCCAACTGGTCTGCCAGAGGCTTCGTAACCCAGCGGAATTGTTAATGCGGGGTAATTAGCCAGTGCTGCGATATTAGCGTGCCGATTATTGATTGATAGCAGCACATCGAGTTCGAATTCGGTGAATAGATATTCCAGCGCACCTTTAGCATTGGATTGTAACTCGTCTCTTAGAGATTCCACATCTGCGGGAGCGAGTGCAAGTTCATCCATCATATCTACTAATTCTTGACCATACGGAGCTCGCAGATCGAGATCCATTTCGTTAAATTTTCGCAGAGAAGCAATAGAATCAATTTCTACTTCTTTCGCAGAATAAGCTTCCAGATAAAGTGCCAGGTCTCTCACCATTTCACTTCCTAATAAATCACTGAACCCTTCATTGCGCTCATAGTTCATTATGACATCAACGATAGAAGCTTCATTTTCAGATAGCATCTCCAGCGCTTCCTGATAAAACTCATTATCAGCAAAATTTTCCAAGGCACCCAGACGTTTACCATTTAGGTCTACCGTACGGTATATCAATGACAAGTCCGCGCTAAGAAGCGGCATGGCCATATCATTTTCATCAAACCCGGCCATAGCATTAAAGAGTATTACTGCATCAGCTATATTCCGGGTAATCGGTCCAGTGGTATCAAGTGTCGACGAGATAGGTACCACTCCACTCCTGCTAAGTGAACCGGTTGTAGGTTTGAGACCAACTAGAGAATTAGCGCTTGCGGGAGAGAGGATTGACCCAGAAGTTTCAGACCCTACAGCTACCGTAGCAAAATTAGCCGCCGTACCCGCGCCACTACCGGAACTGGAACCACCTGTACCAAAATCGAACCGCCCGTAGGGATTCAAGGTCTGTCCTCCCATGGCACTGTAGCCGGAAGGGCAATCTTCACAAAAAAAATAAGCCCACTCACTAAGATTTGCCTTGCCGAGAATGATTGCGCCATTTTTTATCAAACGGTCTGTAATGAAGGCATTACTAGTGAAATTGTGCTGTAGCGCGACAGCACCGGCAGTGGTAGCCATCCCCGACGCACCGACATTGTCCTTTAGCAATACCGGTATCCCAAATATTGAGTCGGGCGCAATTTCCCTGCCCTGTCTGCGCTGCTCATCCAGCATGCGGGCACGGGTCAATACGTTAGGATTGAGGGTAATTACCGCGTTGATGTATCGCGTATTATCCGTTTCGATTTCTCGAATGCGATAAATGTAAAAAGTGGCAAGCGTTTCGTAGCTGAGACTGCCTTCAGCAACGACACGCTGAATCTGGCTAATAGGTTTATCTAATATTAGGGGTTTAAGTGATTCATAGTATTCATGACTGAAAGCTTCGAGCTCTTGGACAAAAGGTTCCCATAAAGTGTTCTTGTCGAGCACCTTAGAGAGAAGCAACTGATAATGCATGCTCTCGTTTTGATGAGCAGCAAGGGCGGCGAGATCCGCTGATTCATCATAGCGTTCCCATGTAATATTGTTATCTGCAGCTACACCAATTGATCCTGCGTTCAATGCGAGGATGACCATCAATATATACTGGAGGCTACGAGTCACAGCAGAAATCTAAGTACCATACAATTTCGTGGGAGTTCCCGGGTTATTGCTTTAATAATATTTCCNACAACCCAGAACATTATTCGTGGCGTAAAGCTTCCACAGGGTCCATGTCCGCCGCTCTCATGGAAGGATAAATTCCGAAGATAACCCCAATCATCGCTGATATGGAGAAGGCCAGTATCGGTGCCATGGGCGTTACAATCGTAGTCATACCCCAGAAAGTAGAAATAATGAACGGTATAACAACTCCAAGTACTACGCCTATTAACCCTCCCACGCCAGAGAGTATGACTGCTTCTACCAGAAACTGAGTAATGATGTCCCGCTTCTTGGCTCCCATTGCCCGGCGAATACCGATTTCGCGAGTCCGTTCGGTAACGCTAGCCAGCATAATATTCATTATGCCGATACCACCTACCAGCAGCGATATACCCGCAATAGCACCAGCTACAATCTGGTCTCTTAACGCGCTTTCTTCCGCCTGCCTCAACAAAGCTAAAGGTATTTCTATCTCGTAGTCAATTTCTTTATGACGGCGCTGCAGAATCTGCTCTATAATTTCACCGACTTCAATAACCAATTCCTGCCCTGCCACTTGAATGATCGCTTCGTGCAGCTCTACAGTTTCTGACTCCATACCTCCGGCTGTTTGCCGAGTGGTGGTTTCACCGAACCGACTTTTCGAAGCAGTGAATGGAATAAAAATACGATTCGGGGCTGCATTAGAACTGCCGGCCTGGCTTTGCCCAAGGTTTGAGAACCCCTCCGACTCCATGATGCCGACTATATTGTAGTAGTCACTATCGATCTTAATAGATTGTCCGATTGGATTATCAATAGGAAAAAGCGCATCAGCCACCTCATCGCTTAACACGACCACGTTGGCATGATCACGCATCTCCGCTTCGCTGAAGAATCGGCCGGCACGCAAGTTGTAGTTCCGCGAAATCGGGTAATCGACAGAGGTGCCGACCACATCGGTGTTTATGTTCAAGCCGAGATTCCACACGTTTTTCTTTACAATACGAGAAGCAATGACATTGGAAACACTAGGAATGGTGTCACGAATAGTGGTGATATCAGCGTTCGTAAGCCCATAGACCACTGCCTGAGGAGGCCCAAATCCCCGGCTTGTACTCTCTTCGACTTCAGCAGGTTTTACACTTTTAAGTAGGATGTTGCTCGCCCCAAGATCACGAAACTGTTGCTGGGCTTCATAGCTGGCTCCCTCACTGACTGCAAGCATAGCGATAACAGCAGCCACCCCTATGACGATGCCTAACACGGTAAGCATCGAGCGTAGCCCATGGGAAAAAATATTCTTGATGCCTACATCGATAATTTTTTTAAAGCGCACCAAGTTTGTACCCGAGAGCGATTTTGAGCGTCCGCCATTACTTGCAGAATGAGCGTGGGTATCAAGAGTTAATTCGTTCATCGCTCTCTATCTCACCATCGCGCAACTTGATTTCGCGCATAGACCGTTCCGCTAACTCATCGGAGTGCGTTACTGTCAATAACGTCTTACCCTGAGCATGCAATTCATCAAAAAGATCCAATATTTCTGATCCTGACTTAGAATCCAGGTTGCCCGTAGGCTCATCCGCGAGAATAATCAACGGATTTACGGCTAGAGCTCTAGCTATTGCAACCCGCTGTTGCTGTCCACCCGACAACTCGAATGGTTTGTGGGCCACTCGGTCGCTCAAGCCCACTCGTTCAGCCAGACTCAAGGCTATCTCGTTACTCTCTGACTCTGTGTATCCCTGATAGAACAAGGGCATCTCGATATTTTCAAGCACATTAAGTTGTTGTATCAAGTTATAAGACTGGAAGATAAACCCGAGGCGAGCGCCGCGAATCGCGGATAATTCATCGTCTTCCATAGTCGAGGTATCTTCGTCGCCAAGATAGTACTTCCCCTCGGTAGGCTGATCCAAGCAACCTAAGATATTCATGAGAGTTGATTTACCACAACCCGAGGGACCCCTAATGGAAACATAATCTCCCGAATAAAAATCGAGGGAAATCCCGTGAAGGACTTCGACCGCTAACGATCCCATGTAATAGGTCTTGCGAATTCCTTCAACGCTTGCTACGACTTCATTTCCGAGCGGCGCAGTCGGGCGAGAAGCTCCCCCATTGAGTTTCATATCGAGAGCTGTCATTTCTGGACGCTCGAAAAGACTGACACTAAAAGCTTATATCGGTAAGGCTCTGCTGAGGAGGCAACAGTAATACTTCTTCTCCCGCTCTCAGCCCGCTGGTAAGTTCAATGAACGAATCAGAGAACGCCCCTACTTCAACTTCGCGCCGTTCTGGGTTTCCAAAATTATCAACATAAACGACTCGTTTATCATCCCAATAAGTCACAGCCTGCAATGGGACGTAAATTACATCTTCAAGCTTGTCTACAAGTATCTCGACCTCGGCACTCATGCCTGGACGCAACCAGTCGTAGGTACCTTCTATCTTGATAGTGGTAGGATAGACTTTTAGGTCCGGATTCATGAATGCGTTCGCAGAATCGGCTACTACAGCAACCTTTGTCACTACNCCNGTTAATCGTTCATCGGGAAAAGCATCAATTCCGACCCTAACAGCTTGACCCACCGCTACGCGTTGTACAGCCGATTCATGGATATTGGTCTTCACTGCCATTTCACGCATATCNGGGATGGTCAGGATGGCTTGTCGTTCCCGNACCGTTGCCCCTTCCTGGANCGCCTCTTGACTGCTGCTGCCCCGATAACGTGCCTGGTTCTGATCGGCCGCACCATAAACAACCATTCCTGGCAGCTCGGCACGAATGGTGGCAAATTCTAGCTGTTCATCAATATCAGTCAACTTAACCCGCTCAAGATTAAACTTGCGCGCGGCNGAACTGAAACGGGCTTCGTCCTGGGCTTGCTCTGCGATATTCTCCTTNAGTTGCCGNTGATAACTCATTATCGCATTTTCGTANTCAGATAATTTCTGTTCAGCATCNTTAGGAAAANTGTATTGGATATACAAANNTAGTGCGGTTTCCTTTTGCGCTTGCCTGTTCCTAGCCTTACTGAGATTTAATTCTTCCGCTTCAAGCTCCGTTGGCGTAATAAACCCNCGAGCTTCCAANCGCCGCTGGCCCTCGATACGGTCCTGGGCAAGGAAGTATTCTTCCTGAGAAACCTGAAGCTCATCCAANAAATTACGTAATTGCTGCTTCGCTTCCCCGTCTTCTAACTGGTCGATGTNAGCATACCGAGTAAAATCCAAGGTATCGCGAATAGCCATGTAACTGTCATCCATCAGTAAAGACACCTCAATATCAATGCCCTCCGGGATCAACGGTTGCAGCGTTAACTGAGGCGCTTCGAGGCTTGTAGGACTTGCATCTTCAACTTGCCCCTGGCCTGCGCGCCGGCCACGACCAAAACCACCCTGCCCTTGCGGACTCCCACCGAAGTCACGGGAACCAATGCCAGGAAACCCGCCCTGAGCAAATCGTTGCATGTTTTCAAGTATCCCTTCCGGTAACTGCCCACCGTTATCAGCCATCATTTCTTCTATACGTTCACGCATTGGTGGCGGCATAGAATCCAAGTCGATCGGATCAAACAACGGCTTGGGTTCAATTTCAGCTTCGAGGCCTTCGAGAGCTGAATTGAGAGGCTTTGACAATGCTGCCAGATCTGCAGCTTCCGCTTTTGCTATCCTTTCCTCGATTTCTAACTGGGCGATAATTTCATTCACAATATTGCCACCAAGAAATTTTTCAAAATCNAGCCTCGTGAAACGCATATCCTGGCGCCTATCATTCAAGGCTGTCACATTCTCATTGAGTTGAATTTCATACTGGGCTTTTCTTTCTATATAGGTGGCTTCCGCTGTTTCTACGGCAATCTCCTGGTTCAATTGCTGATCTATCAATTGCGACTTGTCTAATTCCACTAAGACTAACCGAGCATCTACATCCCTCGGAGTGACCTGGTAACCCTCTTCGACAATAGTAAGAATCTTTACCCCTTCTCGCCCTTTAATGCGGGATCGGATNTCTTGAGATTGCAGCGCCTCCAGCGCCCCTCCTTCCAGAACTGTAATTTCCAGATCACCTCGGCGTGCCTCGAAAGTAATAGTGGATTCGACGGTCGAAGNANCTCCANTAAAAGATCCAAGTATTAAAAGTAGTACAACACCACTACCAGCAGCGANGGTGTACTGGGTAGTNTTNCTGGCCGCAAGATACCGAGCCTTCAGATCAGCGNCTGTCTTTTTCACGNGGGAGGGAATCTTGGCCATCAGNNTCGCNAGCATGTCCTGACTATCGGGGTTCATNGATGCCTTCCTCCCACTGACCGTTGTCGTCTACGTATAACAATCCCACATCTCTCCAGAATTCAAGTTTCGAAATATTGTGTTCTATAAGAGAGCTAACTCGTTCGGTTCGTGCTGCTGTTAAATCATTCTGTGAGTCTACGGTATCTTGAATATCGCCTAGGCCCAATTCAGCGCGCANCTCAGCTTCCTCGACTCGCCGCTCNTTAATTTCCACGCTAGTAACATTGATATCGTAACTCTTGCGCGCTTCATTCATTCTCCGCCATGTATCCAAAACATCCAACTTAATGTCATCAAGTGCNAACAGATAGTCTCTGGTAGCAGCATCGTAGTCAATCAAACTACGGCGATAATTATTGCGTTCCAATTTTGTATCTAGAGGCAAATCCAGGTCCAAGCCTGCCGTATATACGGTATTTTCGAAATCTAGTTCACCCAGATTCTGCGTTGTCGAATTCGGAACTGAAGCAACTAGGCTCAAGTCCAATGCCGGGCTCAGTGAGTTAGCGGCTAATTCTATCCTTCTAGCACTATCTTGAACGCGGTCCAGCCATGTGTACAAGTCTAATCGGGTCTGTATTGCCATCTCAGTTGCCTGTTCCAGGCTGATATCAGGGCTATCCATACCTGTTTCCGTGATAAGCACCATCTCTTCATCATCGAGCATAATATTATCATCGGCATTAAGCCCGATTAGTATCTTAAAATTNTCTAGNCTACGCTTATAACGGGTTATAGAAGAAGTCCATCGCAGATCTGCCTGCAAGGATGATTGTTCAAGACGACCCACTTGGAGCAACGTNGTTAATCCTTCCGCCTGAAACGCTTGCTCTCTTTCCAATGAGAGATTTGTCGCCAACAAGCCCGCATAGTAGTTTCTGGATGTTTCCCTNTTCAGTAGTACAGAGTAATAATCGGAGGCAACCCTTACNGCAAAATTCTTACGAAAACGGGTAAAATCTCTTAACCGATAAAGCAGATCCCGTTCGGCCTGCAGTAACGCCTCGGTTTCAATGTCACTACCGAAGNCCCGCAACAATGGTTGGGTGAAGGATCCGATCAATGCNCCTGNNCCAATTTCGCTGATGTCCCCGGTAAGAAAGCGAGTGAAGTTNTTGGTGAGATTCAAAGCCACCGCACCGCCACTTTTCAGTAAGTAGCGTGCACCGAGGCTGGTATTGGAAAAAGTGGATTCACTGGTATTGATATTTTCAATACCGGTAAGAGCCTGCATGTCCTGCACAAACTTGTCCTGGGAATCCCATCGATAGTCACCGCCAGCAGCCGCGGAGAAAGTAGGAACGTAGCGATAGCGATCAAAGGTCAAAGCCAGCGCTTCAAGATAGAGGCGTTCTTTCTGAGTTTGGAAGTCCTTGCTATGTTGAAAAGCGAGATTAAGCGCATCGTTTAGGCTGACAATACGAGCATCAACTTCGCTATCAGCTTCATTATCTAAAAAATCGAACGAATCACTATTNATGGCAAATCCACTTAGATCGACCAGTTTATCTTCGTCGATTACCACCTGATTACTTACTCCAGGCACCAAACCGGCCTTTTCGGCGATGACTTGGTAGCTTTCCTCATCGGCACTGCGCTGATACGAAGCCGCCGTACAGGCTGCAAGCGCGCACATAAAAGNNTGCAATATCANTAATTTACNAAGTTTTNGCATAACCTTATTTGANATTCNGGNNCACNAGGNNGTTACTANCTAATTATACGCTGTAAATCCCTATTNCCGTTCACAATTAGCGATCAAATGCNNATNGGGCACGNGNGATNACAATTTGATTTTCGTTCCGTTTTTCTTACTATAACGATTCGNAGCTTGTATGGTATACAANACTTTNTTNCTACTGGCTTGTTTGGCGGCCATTTTGCCNATAAAGCCCAAAATACAGACANTACCNTTACGAATCNGGTGATCAAACNGCANCGACAACAATGAAACCTATCATCATCACAATTNGNATTTTGTTANCTGGACTCACTATCGCCACGCTGAACCTGCGCACTACTAATNCTGAGTTGANAGAGCAATTGCAAACTGCTTTAGGTTATCGAGAACAACTAAACAAGCAGGCTGAGGAATACACCCGTCAGCGGATGGAATGGGACGCCCGCCTGGCAGAATTGGAAACACAATTGCTCTCTACNGNAACCCAGTTAAATAATCTAAGTGAANCCCTGCAGGAAGCACGGGAACAGGTTAATCCGGATTACGAGCNGCTACTGGAACGGGCNCGTCGGGAAGTGGCGCAGAACAATCCTCCTCAACGNCGCCGNGAAGGNGGAATGAATGTCCTNTCAGATCCCGNTGCTGCTTTTACGGTCGCAGAAGCAAGTGTCGATAGTAACTACAGCGGTTTTTTCGATTTAGCCCGGTTAAGTCCAACNGAGCGCGAAACAGTAGGAGCGGCGATAGTTGATTTCACCGCAAATCGTCTGCAATTATTGCGGGATATGATCTCGGGAGACTTGTCCCCTGAAATTGCGGCAGCCTATTTCGGACCAAACGCATTACTTAACAACCTGTCCCAAATACTATCCCAAGAGCAATTAGAACAGTTGCAGGACTATGAATTAGCAGCAAACCAACAAACCTCCCGCGACACTTACGCTGGTATGTTTGCAGGTAATAACAGTACTATTTCTGGATTGACCCAAGAGCTTGTCCTCGACGTATTAATGGAGGAACTGCATTCAGCGAGCAACAACTTCGGCGCCATGGTCTCAGCTAACGGCAGTCTGGCTGAAGCGATGGGGGACCGGGAACTCGCCTTCGAGCGGGCCAGAAACCGTCTTGGCAATGACCTAAATCAAGAACAACTAGCCCAGTATGATCGATTTGCTCAGGAGCAAAGCAACGCCATTAACTTCACCTTAACGGCTTCCAGCACNGATGGCGAACAACAACAGGTGCAGGTCATGCGAGTAATCTCGGATAATCCGCCAAACTAAGGTATGTTATAGCCGCAACCANCCCTAGGAGTTTCAACATGAGAACCCGTATTTCAGCAAAGGAGTCGTACAGAGTTTTACTCCTGTCTTTCCTTCTTTTGGTAATTACCGCATGTAGCGATCAGACTAGATCTGACAGCTCTGAATCAGCCCAGTTAATGAGCAATTCAGGCGTTAGCGAGTCGGTCGGGTACANGCNGATAAACACAAAGAACGAAAATGANCCGCTGAATACCCACATCTACGAGCTGGACAACGGACTGCACGTGTACCTCACCGAGAACCACGAAGAGCCCCGCTTTTATGCGGAAATCGCGGTACGTGCAGGGAGTAAACATGACCCTGCCGATGCCACNGGGCTGGCNCACTACCTGGAGCATTTGCTTTTCAANGGTAACCAGAGCCTAGGCACTCTGGACTACCAGGCGGAGAAACCCTATATAGACCGCATTGTTGAACTTTACGAGGAGCATTTCAGGGAAACGGACGATGCTCGTCGCGCTGAGATCTATGCTGAAATCAACAGCGTAGCCCAGCAGGCAGCGGAGTATGCAATCCCTAACGAGATTGACAAGCTTTATAACAGCATGGGAGGCACTGCGCTGAATGCTCACACCTGGTACGAAGAGACAGTTTACAAAGTGGGCCTTCCATCCAATCGGTTAANCCAATGGGTGGAGATTGAATCGGATCGGTTCGTGGATCCTGTGTTTCGGTTGTTTCATACTGAGCTGGAAACCGTATACGAGGAAAAAAACCGTACCCTTGATAACGGAGGCCGNATCATAGGAACGGCAGTCGATGAACTTCTCTGGAAAGTTCATCCTTATGGCCAACAACCTACAATTGGTACCGTCGAACACTTGAAAAACCCTTCCCTGATTTACATCCAAGATTACTTCGATACGTACTATGTGCCCAACAATATGGGTATCTTTATCAGCGGTGACATCGANATCGAGGGAACGATTGCGCTTATCAGTGCGAAATTTGGNCACTGGGAGCCCGGGCCTATTCCTGAAGTAGGTCCCTGGGATGAACCACCGCTTCAGGACGCTGAACGAAGGACTGTCCAATATCCGGGGGAAGAGCAAGTACAGATCGCTTTTCGTACTGCCGGTAATGCCAGTCCAGACAAAGAAGCTCTGATACTGGTGGACATGATTCTCGACAACAGTAGCGCTGGTCTAATCAATCTCAATCTCAATCAGCAGCAATTGGTTACCAATGCAGGGTCATCCCCCCTTTTTCTAAATGATCATGGGGTACAACAGCTCTACGGAGTACCAAAGCGGAATCAGACCCTTGAAGAAGTCGAACAGTTACTACTAGAGCAAATTGACATCATTAAAGCCGGGGGTTTCGAAGATTGGATCATTCCCGCCATTATAAATGACTTTAAAAAGAACCAGAAAGCTGGCCTGGAATTCAACACAGCCAGGGTCAGCATAATGCGCCAAGCTTTCATAGAAGGGGCTGATTGGAACCACCACATCGCCGAAATCAGCCGCATGGAACAACTCACCAAACAGGATGTCATCGATGTAGCTAACAGGTATTTCGAAAACAATTATGTCGCAGTGTATCGGATTGACGCACAACATGAAGTGCCGCCAGTTGATAAACCACAGATTGATCCAGTTACTATTGATCCAGCTCGTCAGTCAGAATTTGCAGGCCAGGTGCTAGCAATGGACTACTCTGAAATTGAGCCTTCTTTTGTCGAAACCGATACTGATTACCGTGTAGTTGAATTCGGCGACGGCATAGAGTTGTACTATGCCCCCAACCCATTAAATGACCTCTTTACCTTATCCATTAATGTGGACGTAGGAACAGAGGAAATCAAAAAGCTTGGGTTGTCCGCTGCCCTAATGGACGTAGCTGGCACACAGAATATGGGCAATGAAGAATTGCAGAAGGAATGGTACCGCATGGGGTCTCAATTTCGATTTGGCTCAGGTGAGAACTCCTCTGTTATAGCTGTTTCTGGTTTAGACGAACAATTCGAAAACTCTTTAGAGTTGGCCTTGGATCTAATTAAGACGCCGACCACTGAAGAGGAAACGCTGGAGCAACTCAAGGACATACTATTGAAAACAAGGGAGGACCAGAAAAGCTCGCCACCAGCGATTGCTCGAGCTCTTTATCTCTTCAATCGTTATGGTGAAAAGTCACCAATGCTGGAAGCACTCACCAGCGAAGAAATCAAGGAAACCACTCTCGATGAATTGTTAACGCTGCCTTCAGAGCTGTTGACCTACAACCACACCATAGCCTACACCGGCTCTCTTCCATTAGAGGACGTTGTCGAGGTACTTCGCCGTAATCACATAATAGGAGACGAGCTCCAAGATACGCCGGAATTCCAATTCAGGCGGGCACGCCAAGTGGATGATACAGAGCTATTGGTCGTGGATCAGCAGACAGCACAAGCACAGGTTCGAATTGAATTTGCCGATGGCATATTTGACGAAGAAGAGAGTGTAATATCTTCTCTCTATACCAATTACTTTGGTAGCGGCATGTCTAGCGTAGTTTTTCAGGAGCTCAGAGAAGCTAGGGCATTAGCCTATTCAGCTTCGGCGCGTTATGCCCAAGGCGGCAGATTGAATGGCGAGAACCTTGTGCTTGGAGCTATCGGCACCCAGACTGACAAGACAGTGGATGCGTTGCAGGCCTTTATCGATCTTATCGATAATATGCCCTCTTCCTCGGAAAGATTCGAAGAGTCTGTCAACTCCCTGCTCAACCGTTATAGAACTTCCAAGCTGAACTTCCGCGAAGTCATTGGAGCAGTTCGGAGTTGGGAACGATTGGGATTTGAAACGGATCCCCGGAGAGCCCGCTACCAGCAGCTGCAAAATGCTAGCATGGAAGACTTGCTGGAGTTCCAGGAACAACATGTGAAGAATCGAGCGAAACTGATCTCTATTGTCGGTGATCTATCCATTATTGACGTAGAAGAACTAGAACAATTCGGTACGGTCCAGGAGATCCAGGTCGACCAATTGTTCGTAAATTAAAAGAATCAAAGCCAAGCCATTTCCTGCTGAGCCAAACTGGGTATTAACCAAGAGCAACTTATTATTAAGCTTTTCCTTTTAGTCCATGAATAAAATCAGTGGCACAGCCGCAATCTCCGTTTCCGGGTTAAACAAAAGCTACGGGAAATTTAAAGTCATAAGGGATCTGGACCTGGAAATCCANAATGAGGCCATTCATGGCCTAGTTGGCTTAAATGGCTCAGGCAAGACAACCATGCTGGAATGCTTACTAGGCCTTCAACCCTTAAACAGTGGAACTATTTCCGTGTTAGGCCAAAACCCTAGGTTTTTGCACAAGTCCCAGGGTAGAGTGGTGGCTGTTTTCGATACACCCAGCCTGCACCCTAATCTCACAGTTCGCCAATGTCTGCAGCACGCCAGCCTTTTGTGCAACCAGACGTTCCGACCTCCCANGGAAGTTGAACAATTACTGGGCATTGAGCAATTCCAAAATTTCAAAATTAGGAACCTGTCGCTCGGTAACAAGCGTCGTANATCAATTGCCCAGGCTCTTCTTGGGAAACCGGAGTTGATCGTTCTAGATGAACCATTCAACGGGCTCGATGCAGAAGGTGTAAATGATGTGCTACACCTCATCACTCGCCTGAATCGCGAAGAAAGCACTACATTTTTGCTATCGAGCCACCAGCTTCCTTACCTGGAGCAGATCTGTACGGACATAGCCATACTTAATAAAGGAAGCATAGCCATCAACAGCGATGTTAGCAGTCTGTTAAAAACTTCGGGAAATAAGTTGATGCTAAAAACAACTGCAGAAACTCTAGCTATTTCAGTATTAAATACGATCAAAGGAGCTGAATACCGCTATACCGATAACGAAGGCTACCTACATGTACAAATTGCTACGAATGAATCGGCTGAGCTCAATCAAATACTGGTAGCAAAACAAATTCCAGTATCTGAAATGATTTTGCAACGTGGATCTCTCGAAAAACTGTTTCGCGAAATTACCAGTGAGGAATAGTAATTAAAACCGCTATGAACGGATTGCGAATAGCATTGAAGTGCGAAGCCTTTGTTGCCCTGCACACGTTTTCGGGAAAATTGATACTGCTCGCTCCCACAATAGTCGTAACTCTCCAGTTTCTCCTGTTAAGACTAACAGAGGCAGGCCAATCGGCCAGAGATAACTTGTTAAGCAATCCCTCCTTTGACGAAGTTGTCGCCAATAACGCATATGGTTACTACGTTGACGGACTCAGTACCGGGCTGACCATGCTTGGGCTCTTGCTTGTGGCGCAAGCTGCCTACAGCTTTAGCTTCGATCGGGACACTCAAGCAGCGAGACATCTACTTGTTCGACGGGTAAGCCGGCCAAGCTTGATCATTGCCAAGTTGCTTCATCTCCATGTTCTCGGAGNTCTGTCNTGTTTNTGTTTGATTGTGCTGGCCTACCTCATGAGTGGTTTGTTTTGGGAGTTTGGCGCTATCGTGGAGGANGGGTTTGAACTGATCAGCGAAGAAGAGATCCGCAACGAGATAACAACTGGATTGCGACTGGCACTTATTCCTCTACCGGCGGCCATCGCTTTTGGTGTNTTTATATCAGTCTGCGCACAATCCGCCACCCAGGCAGTCACCACTGCTTTAGGTATTACCTTGGCAATCGATATTTTTAAGACCATGCTTGGTGATTTTGCGTATTATATCTACGCGAGCTTCCAGCCTTCTCTCATTGATCAGTCCTACCTTCAAGACGTGAGTCGGCTAGTGCGCGGATANTCGGACGTATTAATAGATGAACGAGTGATGTTATTGAACAACTGGGTNCCATTACCNGCNTTGCTGATATTCATNGCAGGGGCGTTGTGGCTGGTCCGGCAGAAAAAAATGTAGCTGATAAGAAATGTAATGATCAAGTTAACCAAAATTCTTCAAGCCATGCTGCTCATTATCTGTGTTTCGATCACAGGTTGTATTAGTTACGATTCGGCACTGTTAGTGCCGTCTATTACCATGTCCGCAGAAGACGTAATTCTCCAGAAAACTGGATCCGAAAACAGTACCCAACTTAATTTCGGCCTGGACGTTGGTCTTAACGAAAGCGATTCGCTTGTAAACGTGGAGATCCTCCCTGGAGTTCGTGTTCGCGACACAACTATTAATGGTCCAGCGTATTTAGCTGGAATTCAGGCAGGGGATGTAATTCTGTCTGTTAATGACATGGAGACTGACCATCCAGATGCCCTGTTAGCCTTACAAAGTCAAATTGACGACCAAACAGAATTCACGTTTAAAGTGAGAAGAAATACCATTGTATTTGAGGTGAAAGTCACCGGCAGTGTAATGGAACAAAATTCGCCTGCTCGCGAATTATATCGGGCTGATCCATTNGCTACTCGCGCTGGCTATGTGACGGAGCTAGTCACCATCCGCGGACAGACGAAGGTAGCCGCAGCTCGAGTAACTGAATTTTTTCCCGACAGCCCATTACCNGGGGCGGGAATTAANATAGGCGACCTGGTGCTGGCAGTTAATGGGGCTATTGTGAAGTCGGCACAGGGACTTATTACTAAGTTAAATCGCGATTATGAATTGGGAGAACAGGTGCAATTCTCGATCTTTGACGGACAAGAAATCCGGATAGCCCCTATTAAATTGTGGGAGCCGGGCAGCCGAATCAGTCGTGTTAGCTTAGGACCGCTCCTGCAATACAACTCGTCCTTGAGTTCAAAAAGCAGCAGGCTGTCGCTACTGGATTTCTGGCTGTTCGCAGTGTATAGCTATAACCGAACTGAAGGAGAACGGGCACATAGCCTTNTTGGCTTTTTAAACTTTACCAGTGACTATGGCGAACTGGTTGAAGATCAGGATTAGGAACGCCTTAACTAATGGCTGCATTACAGCGATCTTTTTTAATCACAGTCTGCTTAGGTTTCGCTGCTTTACTAGGCGGTGACTTTGCAATCGCGCAGAATAATTTTGTTGCCTTCGAGCTCGCGCGGGAAAGCAACTGGGATACCCTGATTGCGGAAGATCTTAATGGTGACGGTGCAAAAGANCTGATTTTTTCACATTATCAGCCAGGTATNGGACGCGAACTGCACATCCATCATCAGCAACTCGATGGTGGCTTTTCCCCAAACCCACAACGAATTGAGATCAAAACCGAAATCATTGCAGTTGGCTTTGCTGATCTTCGCCCGGATCCGGGTAAAGAACTAGTGTTAGTGTCCAACAGTGGAGTGTTTAGCCTTTCAACTGCATTGGAAGGCTATGCAGGTAACATTCGGCAGCTGCTCGAATGGGAATTGATTGCCACAATTCCAGACCTGGAACAAGTCCAGTTTTTCGACGGCGTTGAAGACATCAACCACGATGGAAAAATAGATTTCTTGCTCCCAGGAGACGGACAGTACGGTTTCTTTGTCGGAGAAGGAGATGAACAATTCAAACNCATATCCGAATTCAGCACCGTTAATGAAAATCAGCGCGCCCTGCAACGTACTTCACAGCAAGGGGAACTTAGTGGCAGCATAAGTATAAACGCAGATGATGGCGTGATCGTGGAACTCAGCGCAAGAACTCCTTCACCTTTTAACGCTTTCATTGAAGTTTGGGAAGAACAAGCTGTTGAAGAGCGGCGGACACTGTTAAGTTCGGATCGCTGGATGCCTACAGCTGTTCTGGCGCAAATGAATTTGGACGGGTTGCCAGATGTCGTCTATCTGAATGTGGATGATAATGGCCAAAGTCAACTTAACATTCATTACCAGAATCAGGATTTTGGGTTCAGCTCCACACCCGATTGGATCGGTTCAATCGACGCGCGCGGCAATTTGCAACTGGTAGATATGAACAATGACGGATTAACGGATCTGTTAAGGCTTAGTAGCGAAGGCAACGACTGGGATGCACGCTTCTATGTCAATCAGCAAGGTGCGTTTTCAANGGAGCAGCCGACTCAGGTAATGCGATTCTCAGGTTACGATGTGCGCTTGGATTTCATTAATGTGCAATCAAGCAAACAGCCNGTTCTNAATGTTAGCTATTACACGATCCCGGTCATCGATGCCATTCGAAACGCCAGCATAAACCGAATTCACCTGCTCTTTGGCAGTAATNAAGTAGAACCAGGGCAATTGTTCAACCGTCGTCCCGATTCACGCCTGGAAGAAAGTTTTTCAGCGGCCAATGTACGGGGTCTTTCCGAGCAGATGTCACTGCGTTATGACATCGACGGTAATGGCTCCGGAGACGCACTCTACATTACCGAAAACGGCACTCTTGCCGCCAAGCAAATCGACAATCAATTGCGCATAGCAGATGAAGCATTCTGGGAATATGTGTCACCCCGGACGGTATTCGAATTCGAGGTTCTTGAATTAAACAATGACCAGAAACCGGACCTGTTATTGCGCCACGGAACCTCCACAACCGTATTGGTAACTTCGCCGTGAAGCGCCATAAAATGTTGCTATATCTAATCTTGCTGATCGTGGCTAACAAGATAATGGCTGCAAGTTCGGTTGATTACAGGAGCCAACCTTTCGTTTTCCCTCTCGAGAGTGAAAATCTGATTGTGGCAGACACTAACGGTGATGGCCTGCGGGAACTAATCACCTTAATTGATCGCAGCATCAGAGTATATTTCCAGGATGAAAAGGGATTTGATTTCGAATCCGGTTATCGAGATATTGAATTACCCGGTTCAGCCGTAGGTTGGGACATTAGCACTAACTATGGCCAAAACGGCCATGCCTCTATCATCGCTTTGATCGACGGTCATGAGGTCCTAGCATGGCACATAGATGGCGATACTATTAGCTTACCCGAATCTATAATAACGGGCCTACCAGGATTTTTAAGCAGCGGAGTTAATCGCCTGCATTTCTCGCGAGATATTAATGGTGACTCTTTAGAGGACCTGATCATCCCTGGAACGGGCAACTTACATCTTTACATTACCAGTGGAAATGGAGTTTACGAGAGCGGGCTAAGCATCAATTCTGAATCACGATTGCGTACCGAGCTCTCAGGTGAATTGGAGCGCCGCACCGGACAGGCAATACGTATTCCGGTAATGGAATTAAGGGACGTCAACAGCGACGGTGCTAATGATCTGATATCACAAACCGATGAGCGCCTTGATGTGTTCATCGCTAGCCGCACCGCAAATGCCTACTTCCCGATGGCTCCCTCTTATTCTTTAGATATAGCTGAAATCGAAGAACGACTCGGAGAGTTCGATATCGATAATCTGGATTTCTCAAATCTAACCGGCTTGCTTGCACTCACACATGAAGAGATCTTGGATGATGTTAACGGTGACGGTATTGAAGACCTGCTCCTGCGCGAAGGAGGTAAGGTGTCGCTTTTCGAAGGTACAAAAAACGGTATGGAGTTGACCCGACCCAAGCAGGTGTTGAGGTCTGGGGGGAACGTGCTAAGCACTTTCCTTTATGATGAAAATGAAGACGGCTTAAAGGACTTATGGCTCTGGCGTGTTGAACCCATCTCAGTTGGTGATATCTTTATTTGGTTAGCTCTGTCAGGGAGCATCGCTATCGAAGCCTTTATCTATCCAAACGAGGGCGAACGTTTTTCGCGTCGCCCCACCCGAAAGCTGACCATCGAACTGCAATTCCCGTCCGTAATTAGGCTGGCTACTTCTTTCCAAGAACTTGCTGAAGAAGTCCGAGAAATGCAATCGGTTGGCCTTACCCCAACCAACAAAGCCAACGTTGATAATGATCTTAATGGTGATGACTTGTTAGTTCTGGTTAACAACCAAGTACAAATTTTCCTGAATAGCATAGAGCCTCAGGATTCTTCGACAACATTTCTCGGTGGGTTGGGTTACGCGAGAGACAAAGATGATTACACCATCAACATTCGCAATCTCATCGAAAACATCTCTATTACTGAAAATTTACGATTGGCAGGTGTTGACGGCATGCCTGCTGACCTATCCATCGAACTTGATACAGTAGTAAAAAACGGCGACATAATTCCCGCACTACTCAATGCAGATTCCATAGACGATATATTTGTATTTACCCAGCACGACGACAGCAATATACAGGGAATACTATTACTGTCGAAGCAAGAGTGAAGACTCCTCAATCCCACTCTTTAGTTTTAGAGGTTTATTTATGCTCACCAATAAAATTGTCACGATGAGACAGAAGTGGTGCGAGCTTGATCCATTGTGCCTTTAAATTAACGTAACTAGTTAATTATATTGATTATTAAGAGACTGGCTCGCGACGTCTCAGAGTGCGTTTTATTGTGCTTTAAAGGGAAGTGTGGTTTCATCGTTGGCCATTCGAATTAGATTAAAACTAACAAAAAGTAATACGAGATCGCAGCGGACTTTTGATGAGAAAAATTGTAGTAGGCCTGATCTTCGCGATATTCCTGTCTAGCTGCAGCGACGAACTCACCCGAGCTCGGCCTTATGTACTTGCCACAGCAACAACTGGGGGCACCTACTATCCCGTGGGTGTAGCCCTAGCTACTATCGCTCATGCCCAACTTTATGAGTCTAAAGGCATCTCACTGACTGCAATCAGTTCCGCCGGCTCATTGGAAAACATCAAATTGCTTAGGGATAACCAAGCTCAGTTTGCGTTCTTACAAGGGCCATTCGGGGCCTGGTCCTGGAATGGAGAGGGACCAGTAAATAACCCCCAAACCCACATACGTAGTGTAGGTGCATTGTGGAAAAACGTGGAGCATTTTGTGTTGCTAACCGAGCTTATCGAGTCCGGTGAAATCATGGATCTTAATAATCTGAACGGTGAACGCTACGTATTAGGGGCTCGCAATTCAGGCGCCGAACAGACCGGTCGCTTTATCCTTGAAACTCTCGGCATTGATTATGAAGAAAAATTCAACCTAGCATATATGGGCTACGGACCCACTACCAGCGCGATTCAGGACGGCAATATCGTAGGAATGAATATTCCGGGCGGAGCACCGGTAAGCTCCATTACCCAAGCGTACGCTTTGCTCGGTGACCGTATGTCGATCCTGAACTGGACCCAAGAATCACTTAATAAGATCAATGCTAAGTATCCCCTCTGGGACTGGTACGATTTTCCACCCGGTACTTACCCGAACCAGGAAAAACACGTTCGTACAGTAGCCTCACCAAATTTATTAGTCACAAGGGAAGATATTCCCGAAGAGGTTGTCTACAACTTGACAAAAGTTATATGGGAAAACCTCGCAACTCTTCAGGAAATTCACGGTGCAACCAAGGACATGCGTTTAGAAATCGCCGTTGACGGCCTCGGCGCACCATTGCATCCAGGCGCATTACGTTACTACCGCGAAGTCGGCCTGGAAATTCCTGATCGATTGATTATTGAAGAACCTTCCGCTCCGTTGACGGTAGAAGAAGCCTAGGTTCTACGCATGAAATCTACCTACTTGAAATGGGCTGCCTTCTTCTTCGCCTTATTTCATATTTACTGCAATGTCTTTGCGAGCATCTCGGAATTGTGGCTCTCGGCCATTCACTTTGGTGGGTTTTGCGCAATTTGCGCACTGATGAACAACGAAGCACAGGAATTAAGCAACAGGTCTATCAGTTACTGGATAAACATAGCCCTGGCCGGGACGGCCATCTTGACTTCAGCGTACTTGATACTTTTCGAAGACGCACTTTATGCTCGCGAGACCGAGTACATACTTAGCGACTACGTCTTTTCAATGATCGCCATTGGGCTCGCTATAGAATTTACCCGTCGCACCACTGGCTGGTTCATGCCTGTACTGATCATCCTTAGTCTGTCCTATATTTTGTTCCTAGGACGCTATATCAGTGGTGTGTTTTCTTTTCCAGGGTTGAGTCTGGAGACAGTCTTATACCGCAGCTTTTTCACCAGTGAGGGTATGTTCGGGCTAACCGCTCAGATTTCTTCCACCTTCGTGTTTATGTTCATCATTTTTGGCTCTTTCCTACTGAAATCTGGTGCCGGCGACTTTATTGTACAAGTAGCACAGTGTCTGACGCGGCGCATAACTGGCGGAGCAGGACTGGTATCTGTTATCGGTTCTGGCTTAATGGGTTCAATATCTGGATCAGCAGTAGCCAACACCGTTTCGATTGGTGTTATCACGATCCCAATGATGAAGCGCTCTGGATTCTCTGCAAGATTTGCCGCCGGGGTTGAAGCTGCGGCATCTACAGGAGGCGCACTGATGCCCCCTGTCATGGGAGCTGGTGCCTTTGTTTTAGCAAGCTATACCCAAATTCCCTATCTTACCGTTATCGCAGCATCGGCTTTGCCCGCTTTGCTTTATTTTTTGACAGTTTCCTATTTTGTTCGCATAGAAGCGAAACGCTTGGGGATGACTCCGGTAGTCGAAGAAAATGCAGAGAAAGTTTCCGATGTCTTAAAAGAAGGCTGGCATTTTATTATTCCTCTTACAGTACTGGTTGGATTTTTGATCGCCGGTCGCACACCAACCTCTTCGGCCGCGTTTGCCATCATCAGTGTTATTGCGGCTTCTTGGTTGTCCACCAAGCCTATGAGGCTCACAGATATTTTCGACGCCGTAGTTGGTGGTGTAAAAACCATGGTATCCACCGCTCTATTACTTGTCGCTGTTGGCATAATCATCAATGTGGTAACGACTACGGGCATAGGTAATGCTTTCTCACTGATGATCGTGGAATGGGCCCAAGGTAACCTCTTCGTTACGCTCATCTTGGTGGCGCTTGCTTCACTAGTGTTGGGCATGGGGTTGCCTGTTACTGCTTCCTATATCGTACTCGCCACGTTATCAGCCCCGCTGATCTTTGATCTAATTAGCCAGTCTCAATTACTGTCCGCTCTGCAGACCCAAGATATACCTTCAAATGTTGCCGCTACCATTGGCTTGTTCGGTGGAGACCCAGTAGTTGCCTTGCAAGAAATGCCGCTGGAGATGAAACAGCTCATTCGCCAAGAAATGATTGATCCGGAAATGCTCACAGGAATGTTGTTGAGTGCTCACCTGATTATCTTCTGGTTGTCTCAGGATAGTAATGTCACCCCCCCAGTCTGCCTGGCCTCCTTCGCCGCCGCCGGTATCGCTGGTACCCCGCCCATGGCGACAGGTTTTACCAGCTGGAAGGTGGCTAAAGGATTGTATCTGGTCCCAGTGCTCTTCGCGTACTCACCATTGATCTCTGGCAGCTGGTCCGAACGCATTGAAGTATTCCTATGGTCCAGCATGGGGCTATATGCCCTCGCAGGAATTCTTCAATGGCATCTTGAGAGGAAGATTAACCTCCAGATTGCGGTACTATTGCTGCTCAGTGCCGTGTTGCTGATGTGGACTCCCTTCCCTATTTATTACCATGTAGCTGGTGCTGTAATTCTTTTTACAATAATCATTCTACAGAACCGCCAGAAATCGGTTCCTGTCATTACCACCTAGTTCAAAAAACGAGAAAACAATGACTGATTACGCCGCTCAACAAATTCATTTAGTGTCACGTCCAACCGGTATGCCAACCTTAGATGATTTCAAGTTGGTTGAAGTAGAACTCGAAGCTCCCAGCAAAGGCCAGGTGCTAGTCAAGAATCGTTATATGTCTGTTGATCCCTACATGCGCGGCCGCATGCGCCCCGAAGGGATCTATGCTGCACCCTATGCGTTGAACCAAGTGATGTACGGCGGAGCAATAGGTGAAGTAATAGAATCCAATGACAGTAATCTCCAATTAGGAGATATTGTGATTAATCAGGCAGCCTGGCAGGACAAATTCGTAACCGACGCGGGAGCACTCAGCAAATTGGTCCCGTTTGATTCGGACCAGCTTTCGCTCTACCTCGGCACGCTCGGAATGCCTGGCCTGACAGCTTATGTTGGTTTGCTTAAATTCGGCGAACCGAAAGAAGGTGAAACAGTTTTTGTGTCTGCCGCATCTGGAGCAGTCGGAGCCAACGTCTGTCAAATAGCGAAACTAAAAGGATGTCGCGTAATCGGAAGCGTCGGAAGTGATACTAAGGCACAATGGTTACAGGAAGAATGCGGTGTAGATGCCGTAATCAACTACAAGACATGTGGTGATTTAACCGAGGCCTTAAGCGCAGCAGCGCCCGAGGGTATAGACGTTTATTTCGAAAATGTGGGCGGCTCCCATTTACAGGCTGCCTTGAATGTAATGAACCATTTTGGACGCATTCCTGCCTGTGGCATGATTGCCACTTATAATAATGCCCAACCTGCACCCGGCCCAAACAACCTTATGTTAATTGTGGGCAAGAAAATACGTATTAACGGATTCATCGTTTCGGACTATGGCGAAATACGCCCCCAATTCCTAGAAGACACTGTCAAGTGGATCAAGGAAGGCAAGATTAAAAGTAAGGAAACGGTGGTGGAAGGGCTGGAGAATGCCGTTGACGCCTTTCTTGGGCTATTCAGCGGTGATAATTTCGGAAAAATGATCGTTAAAATTTGAACCAGCTCACACTTGTTCGTGAGGAAAAATTACTTTTTGTTGCCCTAATACCTGATCTATCTGGTCTTCTGTCCCCTTAGACCCGTGTGCTTTGCGCACTGAGAACTTCCTTTCTACGATGCATAAGCAATCGAAAAAACCGGGTGGAACCGAATACCATTAGATCAATTGCCAAAGTGCTGAGAACAGCTAGTGCCAAGCCCCATTGAATTGCTATCGAGTTAAGCGGCACGGTATAGCTGTACTGCTCCATAGCTTCGTTGAAAAATTCTCGATCTGACACAAAAGCTATATGCCAGGCTGACGCGGCCATATTGCCCTGTAGAGCAGTTTGTTCAGTGGTGATCCGATTGTAACGATCCACGATTAGCCGAATGCTATCGGCGTCTCGCTGGAACACTTCATCATTGCTTTCCCGATAGTAGGTTATAAGCGATTCAAGATCACCACTAAATAACTGGTCAGCGGTATCTTGGAAACCAGTGATATTGATACTGACCTCTCGAAAATGCGCATCTATGCGCTGCTGATACTGGTCCATAAAACTCGGTACCTGGATACCCAGTAGCAAACCGATGGCAAATAGCGCCAATCGGCCGTATGCCCTGAATAAAGATGTAAATAGAAAAGTCACGGAAATAAAGTAGAAGTATGGGAAGCCAGAACCTTGAGGTAGTTGATAATTAGACCCTTAATAGCCAGGCTAAGTTCTACCCTGTGACAATAATTTGAGAAAATCTTTAGTGGTCATTGGAGTAAGAGATATAGTCAAGCATGGTCTATAAAAGAAGATCTCTCCACATCTAATTTCATACCAACGAACACGCCTGCTTATGCTAATTGCGCGTTATCCTGAGGCGAATGCTAGTTCTAACCGTCAATTCTATATTGCCTCGCAATCGGTAACCCTCTACAGCTTCCCGCATAACACTGAACATCCACCGGGCCAGATCGTCATTCGGAGCTGTAATCAAAAAGAAAGCGTTATGTTTTTCTGCTTGCCTTGCAATATCCTTCAGCTGATCTCGCGCTATTTCGCTGCGTCGCGCAAATTCACGATCGTCAAGCTTAAAAAATAAATCACCCGAGTTGATCTCTTCTTGTAGGTCTATCCTTGCCTGAGTGATAGCCGGATGATCTTCATCAACAAACTGTGCCCGCTCAATCATTAGTTCAGCATCGGAAAATAATCCCTGACGGGTAGCATCACCGGCAAGTTCAATGTAGCGTATTACGATATCTTTCAG
>NZNL01000005.1 GCA_002694855.1 Gammaproteobacteria bacterium | reverse complement strand
ATAGTGTGAAACCCAGCAAGAAAACTGGAGAAAAACCCAATATGATTGTCAGGTAAGTATTAACGAGATCCGTTAATTCTGCTGTGGTTCCAAGGGCAGCAATCAATGAATCAAGAAAGAAAAGGCCGAGCGCGGCTGTAACTAAGGCGAAAAAAAGCGCGCAAGCCAGCGATTTGGAAAAAATATCATTTGCCGATGCGTAGTCTCCTTCACCCAAATATTTGCCGCTCATAACACAGCTACCAACTGCCAGCATTGTTATTATCGCGAACAAACCAGACCACACTGGCATAGCCAAGTTGATTGCAGCCAGGGCTGATGTGCCTATGTAGTTCCCAACAAAAATGCCATCTATCACAAACGCTGATGACATAGCGAGCATGCCGATTACCGAAGGTATGGCATATCGGAAGAAGACGGGTATAACGCTCCTATTGACGGGATCGTATTTGGAGCTCATCGACATCGCTGTTAATTAGTGAAAACGTTTTTGGATTTATTTCATGGTCGTAATAGAAAATTCACTTCCCGCGCGGATGCCTGTTGGCCATCTCGAAGTCATAGTCTTCATGCGTGTGTAAAATCGCACTCCATCCGGGCCGTGTACATGTAACGGCCCGAATAATGAGCGTTTCCATCCACCAAAACTGTGAAAAGCCATCGGCACAGGGATTGGCACATTAACACCTACCATTCCGGCTTGGATGCTATGGGTAAATTGGCGGGCAGAATCGCCATCGCGAGTAAAAATAGTCGTGCCATTGCCATATTCGTGATTATTGATTAGCTCGCAGCCGGCATTAAAATCCTGTACTCGGACCACGCTTAATACTGGGCCGAAGATTTCATCTTTATAGATGCTCATGTCTTTAGTGACATTATCAAAGAGACAGCCTCCAAGGAAAAAGCCATCTTCATGACCATCAACAACGTGATCGCGACCATCAACGATTAGAGATGCTCCTTCTTCAACGCCTTGACCAACATAGCTTCTCACTTTTGCAAGATGCTGATTAGTAACTAGCGGACCCATTTCTGCCTCATCTTCTGTCCCTGGCATTATCTTGAGGCTTTGTACCCTTGGCGTTAACTTTCCGATCAATTGATCCGCGACATTGTCCCCTACACATACGGCGACTGATATTGCCATGCATCGTTCACCTGCNGATCCATATGCCGCGCCCATTAAAGCATCGACAGCCTGATCTAAATCAGCATCCGGCATAATCATCAAATGATTTTTCGCACCCCCCAAAGCCTGCACCCGTTTTCCGTGCTCGCTAGCGGTAGCATAAATGTATTGCGCTATTGGAGTTGAACCGACAAAACTTATAGCCTGCACATCCTCATGTGATAACAGGGCATCAACTGCTATTTTGTCGCCATTAATCACATTAAATACACCATCTGGCAATCCGGCTAGTTTAAATAACTCAGCGATCAATAGAGCCGGAGACGGGTCTTTCTCGGAGGGTTTTAAAATAAAAGTATTACCACAGGCGATGGCTACCGGAAACATCCACATGGGAACCATGACAGGGAAGTTAAAGGGAGTAATACCAGCAACCACGCCCAGTGGCTGCATTTCTGACCAAGAATCCACGCCTGTGCCGACATTCTTAGAGTGTTCACCTTTTAATAAATGCGGAATACCGCAGGCAAACTCAATCACTTCAAGTCCGCGTGTTACCTCACCAGCAGCATCACTTAGCACCTTCCCATGTTCAGCCGTGATCATCATCTGCAATTTCTCACGNTTTTGTTCCACTAAGTCTTTGAATCTGAACATCACCCGCGCACGGCTTAGAGGGGAAGTTTCTGACCACGCTTGGAAAGCTGCTTTTGCTGCAGATACTGCCGTGTCCACCTCTTTGGGACTGGCTAAAGCAACTTTGGCAGATTGCTTGCCAGTTGCTGGGTTATACACGGCNCCATAACGACCAGTCTTTCCTGCAAAGGGTTTGCCATCAATATAATGTTCTATTTTATGTGTCACGTTATANGCCTGCGTAAAATATTAAGCTGTTTCCTGAATGGCTTTGCNTAATGTTTCAAAAATTTGATCGATCTGGGATTTTTTAATAATAAGGGGTGGGCTTAGCGCAATAATGTCGCCCGTGACTCGAATTAATAAACCTTCCTGATGGAAGCAACGAGTAAANACATCGTACGCTCGTGCTCCGGGTTTTCCATCTCTGCTTGAAAGCTCGATTCCAGCTACCAGTCCTTGGTTGCGGATGTCGATTATATGTTCGAGCCCTCCAAGTGAGTGGGCCGCCTCTTCCCAATAGCTTTCAAGCTCGATTGCACGTTCAAACAGATTCTCTTGTTCATAGATTAGAAGAGTNGCCAGCCCAGCTGCCGCCGCTACTGGGTGACCTGAATAGGTNTANCCGTGATAAAGTTCTATGCCTTGTNCTGGACCTTGCATAAAGGCAGCGTGGATCGAATCGTCTACAAATACCGCTCCCATTGGAATGGTGCCATTGGTTAGTCCTTTGGCCGAAGTGATGATATCAGGTCTAACACCATAGCGTTCTGCAGCGAATGCCTTACCTACTCGGCCAAATCCAGTAATTACTTCATCAAAAATCAGAAGTATTCCGTGTTCATCGCAAATTTCTCTGAGTCTTTTAAGATAGCCTTTTGGTGGAAGAATTACTCCAACAGAGCCTGCTATAGGTTCCACAATGACTGCAGCGATTGTAGAAGGATCGTGCAATCCACAGAGCCTTTCCAAATCCTCAGCAAGTTCAGCTCCATGGTCAGGAATACCTCGACTAAAAGCGTTACGCTCTATGTCCAACGTATGGCGTAAATGATCTACTCCGGGCAATAGGCTACCAAAAGCCTTACGGTTTGGAGAAAGTCCGCCCACAGAAATACCTCCAAAGCCGGTACCATGGTATCCCTTTTCTCTACCGATCAGCTTCGTGCGACCGCTATCACCACATGCTTGGTGGTAAGCTAAGGCAATTTTTAGAGCAGTATCGACGGATTCAGATCCCGAGTTGGTGAAAAAAACTTTGTTTAAGCCCGATGGAGAAATCTNAGTTAGTCGCTCGGCGAGCTCGAAGGCCTGTGGGTGGCCCATTTGAAACGTCGGGGCGAAATCCAGCTGTTCGAGCTGCTGACTGACGGCTGCGGTTATTGAGTCTCTGCTGTGGCCAGCATTACAACACCACAACCCTGAGGTTCCATCAAGGACTTCACGGCCATCATTTGATTGATAATACATACCCTTGGCGGCGGTAAGTATTCTTGGGTTTGCTTTGAACTGCTGATTTGCAGTGAACGGCATCCAAAACTCTTGCAAACTACCGATTGTTAATGTCGAATTACTTTTCGCGTCCATAAATGGCCTTTTACGAAATAAATGCAATTTCCAGAAATGTTAAATATATTATACAAATATAACATCGAGAAACTTCTCGTCCTACACGCAGCGTTAATGTATCAATTAACGATTAGCATAGGAACTTTTTGAAGGAAGGTACTAAGAGAACTTACTTACTATGAATAGTGAACAGAAACTAAAGCTGGACCTTCTCCAACGAGTCGATGCTAAACACCATCTGCATCCTTTTACAGATACGAAGGAGATAAATGACCAAGGCACAAGAGTCATTGTCAAAGCTGATGGTGTTTATATCTGGGATGCTGAAGGCAATAAGCTTTTGGATGGTATGGCAGGGCTCTGGTGTGTCAATGTAGGTTATGGGAGAAAAGAGCTAGCTGAAGCTGCCTACCGGCAGATGCTGGAATTGCCTTATTACAACAGTTTCTTCCAATGCACTACGCCCTCTGCGATTGAATTGGCGGAAGTGCTTGCGAATTTAGCGCCGAGTCATATTAATCGGGTTTTCTTTACCAGTTCTGGTTCTGAAAGTAATGACACAGTAGTCCGAATGGTTCGCCGCTATTGGGATTTGCTAGGGGAGCCACAAAAAACTGTCATTATCAGTCGGAAGAATGCCTACCATGGCTCAACGGTTGCCGCTGCTAGTTTAGGGGGGATGAAATTTATGCATGACCAGGGAGGGTTGCTATTACCGGGAATCGAGCATATAGATCAACCCTATTGGTATGCTGAAGGTGGAGATAGCGATCCGGGTGATTTCGGGTTAAAGGTCGCACAGCAGCTGGAACAAAAAATAATCGAGCTAGGGCATGACCGAGTGGCGGCATTTATTGGCGAACCGATACAGGGTGCCGGCGGAGTTATCATTCCTCCCCAAACATATTGGCCAGAGGTTCAACGCATATGTGACAAGTATGGAATTTTGTTGGTGGCGGATGAGGTAATTTGTGGCTTTGGGCGCACGGGTAAGTGGTTTGGCTCAGATTATTTTGGTATCCATCCCGATTTTATGTCAATTGCTAAAGGGCTTTCTTCAGGCTACTTGCCAATAGGAGGAGTTATGGTTAGCGACAGAGTTTCACAAGTGTTAATTGATAAATGTGGAGAGTTTGCTCATGGTTACACTTATTCGGGACATCCAGTTGCGGCTTCAGTTGCTTTAGCCAATTTGAGGATTCTTCGTGAAGAGAATATTGTTGAGACAGTTGATAATGAAACAGGACCTTATCTGCAAAACTGCTGGGCAGAATTGGCTGAGCACCCTTTGGTTGGGGAAGCGAGAGGGGTTGGTTTCCTTGGGGCTCTCGAGTTGGTAAAAGATAAGACTATAAGAGAGTTCTATCCCAAAATCGGTAAAGTGGGTAGTCTTTGCCGCAACATCTGTATTGAAAATGGTCTTGTCATGCGTGCAGTGGGAGATACTATGATAATTTCTCCCCCACTCATAGCCAGTAAGGCGAATATTGATGAGTTGATACTGAAAGCTAAACAGAGTCTAGATATAACGCTCGAAAGGATTTCGACGTTAAATTTTGACGACTGACTATTGAGTAGAATAGGCTGCTTTTAGTGACTATAACTATCGTTTCAGTGTTAAATTATTGGTATGTTATTAGTAGTTTGTCAGTAAGGTTTCATTCGAGGATTTAAGCATGGACATCGGTGTTCCATTAAGAGAGCTTGGGGGAATTGATAGTTTAGCACTCAGGGAGGTAATTCTAGGTATTGATGATGGAGTCTGGTTAGAAAATAGCTATCGGCAAAATGCCTACGACGTCCATACTCAAACACATTCATTGGTGATGTTGTTCACTGATGGGCAAGGTTGGCCAGATATTGAGATAAGCAAAGAATCAGCCTGGGATTTACTGCAGAGTCAGGCCATGCCTCTAATGAATTCCATTTTGAAGGAGTTCTATCCTCCTGGTGGAACNATCGTAAGAGCTATGGCTGCAAAATTACTCGCTGGGGGCATTATAAAGCCACATACGGATACGCACCCGTCTTTTCATGCTGGGCACAGAATTCATATACCTATTACAACAAATTCGCGAGTCAGGTTTATGATTGATGGCCGGCCTTATCACTTTGAAGTCGGTAAGGCTTATGAAATCAATAATCAGAAAACCCATAGTGTAATGAATAAAGGCAAGGAAGATAGAATTACCTTTATTTTCGACTATATCCCACGTGATAAATTCCCATCCAGACAATAATAGTTGGTTGCTTAAATGTAATTTAGATGGGCCGGCAGAGACTAACAGGCCTAAGTATTTTGTTGTGACAGAGATTTATTCTGTTTAAACATTATCCAACCTGCTATGGCGATACCTATTGATACAACCAATATAATAAGCGTTGCTAGAGCATTAATATCAGGAGTGACCCCTAGTTTCACTTTCGAAAAAATAACCATCGGCAAAGTATTTGATCCAGCCCCTGACGCAAAACTGGCGATTACCAAATCGTCCAGTGACAGAGTGAAGGCGAGCAGCCATCCAGAAAGCATCGCCGGTGAAATAATGGGAAGGGTAATATCCACAAACACTCTAAAAGGGCGGCCCCCAAGGTCCATGGCGGCCTCTTCAAGCGAACGATTCATGGTCAGCATACGAGATTGAACAATAACGGCTACATAAGCCATTGAAAAAGTTATATGAGCGATAATAATGGTCATGGCGCCGCGGCTGCCTGGCCAGCCTATTAACTCTTGTAAGCTAACAAACAATAACAATAAGGATAAACCGGTGATGACTTCTGGCATGACTAAAGGGGCTGCGAGTATACCGGTGAAGAACAGCCTGCCTCTGAAATTTGCCATTCGGGTTAGTGCTAGCCCTGCAAGTGTGCCAAAGATTGTAGCGAAGGTGGCGCTAGTGGCAGCAACTTGTAAGCTCAATAAAGCGGCATCAATAATTTGCTCGTCTTCAAATAGGGCAGTGTACCAGCGAGTAGAAAAACCGCCCCATACGGATATCAGCCTTGAATCATTGAACGAATAAACGACCAGCAAAAAAATCGGGACGTATAAAAACGCAAAGCCGAAAGAAAAAATAGTCAGCATTGCAGTAGATCTTTTTTTCACGCGGGGTCACCTGTTAAGTGGAATCCTCTTATCATGAGTTTTCCTCTACTGATTTTGCTTGGGTCCGCTGGAAGAACACCATAGGTAGCACCAAAATCAACAGCAAGATAGTGGCGACAGCAGATGCTAGAGGCCAGTCCCGATTGACGAAGAATTCATCATACAGTGTGCGTCCTATCATCAGTGAATCTAGACCTCCCAATAACGCTGGAATAACAAATTCGCCCATTGCCGGGATAAATACTAGCAGTGAGCCGGCTATGATCCCGGGTAAGGAAACCGGCAGGGTGATATCCCGAAATACTTGCAGTGGTTTGCCACCAAGGTCTGCGGCAGCATCATGAAGATTTAAATCGAGTCTTTCCAGGTTGGCATAAAGGGGTAAGATCATGAAGGGCAAATAGGTATAAACGATCCCTAGGTAAACCGCAAAATTGGTATATAGCATTTGGATAGGTTCATCAATTATCCCGGTCCAAAGAAACATGCTGTTGATAATCCCATTGGTGCTAAGTATCCCCATCCACGCATAAACTCGTAATAAAAACGAGGTCCAAAATGGCAGGATAATTAACATTAGCAATACATTACGCTTGGTTGGTGGGGACTGAGCGATGTAATAAGCCATGGGATAACCCAGTAGCAAACAAAATATCGTAGAGATAAAAGCGACTTTGATTGATCTTAAATAACTAACCCAATAAAGATTGTCTTCGAGTAGGAATAAGTAATTATTGAGGCTTCCTTGGAACCAATTTAAGAAATTCTGAGACTGATCAAAAAGAGGCGTGAAAGGGGGTTGTGCCACGATGGGATCGGAAAAACTAATTTTAAATACGATGGCAAACGGAACTAGAAAAAATAGCACCAACCACAGGTAGGGAAGAACTATTACTATCCGCCGCCACAGGAGATCACCCAATGCTTGTCGAGGATTTGCCATCTATTAAACCATTAGTCAAGCAACACAATGCTGCTATTTTGTTCCCAGGACAGATACACTTCATCATTCCACTCTACTAAATGTTCGGAAGAACGTTTGTGGTTTTGGGTGCTCACCTGAACGATTCGGCCAGATTCAGTTTTTACTCGATAGATTGAATGATTTCCATAATAGGCTAAATCCCAAACAATTCCTTTTGAGATAGTTATATTTGCGTCCACTGGTAAATCCTTGCTAATCGATATCTTTTCCGGGCGTACCGCGATGCCCACTTTGTCACCGATATTAGTAGTGTTGTGCGTATAGGCCTTCAAGATAAGCTCTGATTGATCGAAGGTTGCTGTGATTTGTGCATCATCTTGATCGATAACAATAGCATCAAAGATATTTATCGTACCGAAAAAGTCAGCGACGAAACGATTTTTCGGATATTCATAAATCTCTGTAGGTGAGCCTATCTGAACAAACTTACCGGCTTTCATAACAGCGATCCTGCTCGCCAGTGTCATGGCTTCTTCCTGATCATGTGTCACGACAATGAATGTTACTCCTAACTCTTCTTGCAAATTTATCAACTCGAATTGGGTTTGTTCTCTGAGTTTTTTATCTAGCGCCGCAAGAGGTTCATCCAGTAACAATAGTTTTGGATTTTTTATCAGCGCTCTGGCAAGCGCTACCCTCTGCTTTTCTCCACCAGACAAACGATCAGGTTTACGTTTACCAAAGTCACTTAACTGAACTAGGTCTAACATTTTTTTAACGCGTTGGTCGATTTCTGATTGAGGAATTTTTTCTTTCTGAAGGCCATAAGCCACATTTTTTTCAACCGTCATGTGTGGAAATAGTGCATATGATTGAAACATCATATTGATTGGGCGTTCATAGGCAGGCCAATCTGTAATATCTTCGCCGTCCAGTATTATTTTTCCCGAAGATGGCGTTTCTAGACCGGCCAACATGCGCAGTAGCGTCGACTTCCCACAGCCAGACCCTCCTAGAATCGCAAAAAGTTCGCCCTTGTGAATGTTAAGGTTGACCTGGTCGATGGCCTTAAAGCCATTAAATTCCTTTGAAAGAGCTTGAATTTGAATGAAAGATTGAATGTTGGGACTGCCGTCAGGAACTTGAGGTTCGTGAGGCTTATTCATTTTATTATTTGCATCCATTATGACTTGATCACAACCCCGACTTTATGCGGGTCCAAGTTCTTGACCGTCTTCTTTCCAAGGTAGGCTCTAGAATGTGGGTTATTTCCAGGCTCTGAAAAGTTTCATCATCCGGGTAGATAGCAACATCCGAATAATACTCGGGAATGATTAACGGATTGGCTGCCTGATTGGCATTTGCATAGCCGATATAGTTCGTTACAGTAGCGATTACATTGGGTCTGAGTAAATAATTCAGGAAAAGATGTGCGTTATCTGAATGGGAAGCGTCAGCAGGAATAAAGACCATGTCATACCAACCAATACCTCCTTCCGCAGGTATGGCATATTTAAGATTGAGGTCGATGCCTACTTCGCGAGCGCGTGTTATCGCAACCGCATAATCCCCTGACCAGCTCATAGCGATACAAACTTCGCGACTGGGTAGATCTATAGTTAGCTTTGAAGAACTAAAATATTTTATATATGGTCTGACCGCAGTGAACAGTTCTTCTACCGCTTCCAGATGCTCAGGTTCTACGGAGTTAAAAGGGTGGCCGAGGTAAATCATTCCCATTGGGACGACGGAGGTAGGATCGTCTAGAAAAGAAACTCCGCAGTCACTGAACTTGGATATTACGGCTGGATCGAATATGAGGTCGTAACTGTCCACGGGGGCATTGGGCAAACGAGCTTCAATCATGTCGGCATTGTACGTGACCCCAGTTGTTCCCCACATGTAGGGCATGCCAAACCGATTACCCGGATCAAACTCTTCTATGGCTTCTAGTTTAATTGGGTCCAGGTTTCCCCAATTACTCAGTTTTGATTTATCAAGGGGCTGAAAGACGCCGATGGCCAGCAGTCGTGACGCAAATGATGCGCCATGGAAAACCACGTCATAACCACTTCTTCCAGCCAGAAGCTTCGTATCGACAATCTCACTTGTGTCGTAGATATCGTAATTAACTTTGATTCCGTATTCTTTTTCGAAAGCGTCGACAACACTAGGGTTAATATAATCAGACCAATTGTAAATATTGAGCAGCTTGGTATCTTGTGAGAAAGCAACTGATGAAGACAATAATAATTGCGGTATTAGGTATAACGCAAAGTTGTAGAGTTTACGCATGTTGGGGCCTTCATTTCTTCTGAGCATGATTTCAACCGGCAAGCTGTAAATAATTTACATTTTAATTTGGAGCGCCTTCCTAGAATTCTACACTTTCTTAAATCTAGGCATCCATCCTTACGATATTGATTTGTCTTTTTAATTTCCCATTTTAAAGTTTTACCACGGAACAATATCAATGTAATGGTTTAATTTCTTTATGTGAGATGCCCGGTCTTTAGTTAGGCTGAAATCCTATTGTTTATTTATGATCCACTGCCGTTTAATTCGTGACAGGGAGGTGGTTTGAAAATAGTGTCGAAATATAGCTTAAAGCAATATGTTGAGCTACAGTAGCCGCAGGTTTTAGCGCGCTTCGACTTTTGTCTTTGTTGGAACCAACTTGGTGAGAATGAATCTGGAGTAACACAGAGTGACAGTGAAGTACGATGCAATAGTTATCGGGGCAGGGCACAACGGCTTAACCAATGCCGCTTATTTGGGAAAGTCAGGATTGAATGTGCTGGTACTTGAAAAAAATTCCTATATTGGTGGAGCGACGGTAAGTCGTGAATTACATAAGGACTGGATATATTCCAATTGTTCTTATGTTTGCAGTCTCCTGCGCCCTGAAATTACCCGTGACCTTGAGCTTCCGCGCCATGGATTGCAGGTAGTGCCCTACGGTGGGAGTGTTACTTTTTGTGAGAACGGTGACTATTTCGGTGATTATCCAGATCATGAGCGGCACTATCGGGAAATCGCAAGGCACTCGGTACGCGACGCTAATGCCTACGAGCGCTATGAAGCTGATGTTATGAAACAAACCCGTTTGATCCGCCCTTTCCTTATGCGGACGCCGGCGGATCCAACCTCGCTAAAGCCTAGAGATTTGAAAGAAATGGTGGTGTTGGCAAAAGCTTTTGGACAGATGGGCGAAGAAGGATTGGCCGATACACTGCGATTTTGGACCATGAGCATTGGAGACTATTTGGATGAATACTTCGATACCGATGTCCTAAAGGCTCATCTTGCTGGTAGTGGGATTATTGGAACAGCTCTTGGTGTTTATTCTCCGGGCACAGCTTATGTATTGCTACATCACTATATGGGCGACGTGGATGGCACCGTGGGTGCATGGGGCTTTGCCCGTGGAGGAATGGGAGCTATTTCCGAAGCTTTGGCTTCATCCTTTAAATCTTTTGGGGGCAAGATTCAATGTGATGCCGAAGTAGGACAAATAATAGTCGAAAGTGGCAGAACAAAAGGAGTTGCGCTTACCAATGGCGACGAGTACTACGCAGACGTTGTAGTTTCCAATTTGGACCCGAAGCGGACTTTACTCAATATTATGAGCGAAAATGATCTGCCTAAAGACATTGTACAGAAGGCGAAGAATTTCAAGATTCGTGGTTCATCCGGGAAATTAAACATAGCACTTGACGGTTTGCCGACCTTTAATGGTCTTCCAAAAAACAGTCCCTTGATGCAAACCGATATGCACATGATTGATTCATTAGAAAGAATGGAGCGAGCCTACGACGACTGGAAAAACGAAACGTGGTCAAAAGATCCTTACATAGATATGCTAATTCCGTCTCAGATTGATCCGACTATGGCTCCACCCGGCAAGCACATGATGACGGTTTTTGTTCAGTATGCTCCTCCGAAAATTAATGGTCGCGAATGGACAGATCAAGATCGAGATGCTTTCGGCGAAACGGTAATTAATCAAATTGCCAATTACAGCCCTGATTTCAAGGATTTAATTTTACACTGTGAAGTAAGGACTCCTCGTGAAATTGAGAATGAAGTTGGTCTTACAGAAGGGAACATTTTTATGGGAGAGCTCACCTTCGATCAACTACTATTTAATCGTCCTTTTCCTGGCTATGCCCAATATCGTGGCCCAGTAAAAGGGATGTATATGTGCAGCTCGGGTACCCATCCAGGGGGAGGTGTAATGGCAGCCCCAGGTGCGAATGCAGCGCGAGAGATACTCATGGACCTAAAGCGAACGAATACGGTACCAGAGGGCTACGACGATGACTAATGTTCCTTCACAATACGATGTCGTCGTTGTAGGAGGTGGTCATAACGGTCTTATCTGTGCAAATTACCTCGCAAAATCTGGACGTAAAGTGCTGGTACTAGAGGCGAATGAATCTCTGGGTGGGGCAGCAACAACGAGGAAATTTGCCGATAATTATGCAGTTTCTGGTTGCGCCCATTGGCTCTTCCAGCTTAATCCGAGAGTGGCTTCGGATTTAGGATTGGCAAAACATGGTTTGAAGTTGGCAGCGCGAAATTTAAATACAATCGCACTTGCTGAAAACGGTAACCATCTCACCATAAAAGGTGACGGTGTCGAGGGGGGAGAATTATCAGGAAAAGACCAGCGTGCTTATCAATCATTCAATCGCCAGATGCTTAAATTCTCGAAGTTACTAGCTAATGCTTTTGAGAGGCGCGCTCCTAAATTGCTGGATAGCAATTGGACCGATCGTATGACGTTGGCAAAGTTGGGGCTAGGTATGAAAATGCTTGGCAAAGAAGACATGCGGGATTTGCTTCGATTGGCGCTTATAAATATCTACGACGTCATGGAAGAAAATTTCGATAATGAGTTATTGAAAGCAGCTATAAGTGTCGATGGAGTGTTGGGTTCACACATGGGCCCNCGATCGCCCAATACAGTCTTTGGATATCTTTACCGGCGGCTAGGTGACATTTATGGATTCAAGGGCCCAGCCGTAGTTGAGGGAGGAATGGGAGCCCTTGGCACCGCATTGGCGACTTCAGCCATGGCTAGAGGAGTTGACATACAGACCAAATCGAGAGTTGGAAAGATAAATCTGGTACTAGATAAAGTGACTGGTGTAACTCTAACTAGTGGGGAAGATTTTCACGCAAAAATTGTCGTTTCGAATGCAGATCCAAAAAGCACGCTAGAGAAATTGGTAGGATTTAAGAANCTCGAGACCGGTATTGTTAGACGAGTGAGCAATATTCGTATGAGAGGTAGTGCAGCGAAATTACATCTGGCTCTTAATGGAATGCCGAATTTTGGTGGCTTGACCGATAGTCAAANAGGGCAACGGCTTCTTATCGCGCCAAGCATGAATTACATAGAGCAAGCATTTAATTCGGCAAAGTATGGTGAGTATTCGACCAANCCAGTCCTGGATATAAGTATCCCTAGTGTGCACGACAAAAGTTTGGCTCCAGAAGGTGCTCATGTTCTTTCGGCTATCATACAATTCGCTCCNCATGGTTTAAGAAGCGGTTGGGAAAAGGCTCGCGAGCCATTTAAAAATCTTGTGATTGATAACATCAACAAATATGCGCCAGGCATTAAAGAGCAAATTATTAAGAGTGAACTGCTTACACCTGAAGATTTAGAAGGCGAATTTAATATGAGCGGAGGACATTGGCATCATGGAGAGATCAGTCTTGATCAGATAATGATGATGCGCCCATTTCCGGGAGCAACTCAGTATGCCACTTCTGTCAACGGATTATTTCTTTGTGGCGCGGGCGCTCATCCAGGAGGCGGGGTCATGGGGCTAGCGGGTAAAAACGCTGCAAAAGAAATTATAAAGCGGGGAAAAGCGGCGTGAAACAGCATGACGAAACAATGATGCTAGCAACTCCGTTTCACTCACGGATAGTTAAAGCTTGTGAAATTAATCAATGGGACGAATGGAAGGGCTACACTACACCGAATGCCTACACGGAGGTTGAGCAAGAATATTTTGCTATAAGAAATAGCACTGGTGTTTTCGATCTAACACCGATGATTAAATATCGAATAGAGGGCCCGGATGCAGAAGATTTTCTTAATCGGCTGGTGACCAGAGATATCAGGAAAATAAAACAAGGTCGAGTGGGTTATGCTATTTGGTGTGATGATGCGGGCCAGGTAATGGACGATGGTACAATTTTTCATCTTGGGGAAAATGATTATCGGCTTTGTGCTTACACCCGGGTTATGGATTGGCTTATGTGGTCGTCGATGGGATTCGATGTATCTATTGTCGATGAAACTGNCGAGGTCGCTGCGCTTGCCGTTCAGGGGCCGACTTCTTGTTCAGTTTTACGATCTATGGGTCTGGAGGGCATTCATGATCTAAAACCTTTTAGTCTGTCCCTTTATCCATTCGGCAACGGACAGCTGATGGTCAGTCGCACCGGCTTTACTGGTGACCTTGGATACGAACTTTGGGTGGAACCGGATGATGCCGAGGCTTTGTGGGATAAGCTTTTTAGTGCCGGGGAGAATTTTGGCATAAGNCCAATCGGTGGAGCNGCGCTTGAGATGGCAAGAATCGAAGCTGGCTTTTTACAAGCCGGGATAGATTTTGTTCCTTCAGAAGAGGTAGTTCGTGCGGGACGGTCGCGATCACCTTTTGAACTTGGTCTCGATTGGTTGGTAAGTTTTGATAAACCTATTTTTAATGGGCGCAAGGCGCTCCTTAAAGAGAAAGAATTAGGTTCCCGTTATCGGTTCGTATATTTAGATGTGGAGGGCAATAAGCCAGCTGAACATTCATTTATCTTAAAAGATGGCAAAGAAATTGGAACAGTTACCTCCGCAGCTTGGTGNCCAACGGCNAAATCCAATATCGCATTTGCGCAAGTTGAATCCAAATATGGAAAGCTTGGTGAGCATCTTATTGCTGAAATTTATTATCANCGAGAGCTTCAATGGACCAGAGTTTTAGCAAATTGTAAGGTAATCGAGAGAGTAATCTTTAATCCACCTCGCCGTCGGCAAACACCGGCACCTATTTTCTAATCCTAATTTTTGGTTGGAATACTGTATTTAAATGAGAATGGGACGAAGAAGACTAAACAAGTAAAGTAAGGCTGTAACAATGAATATTGCAGATCTAAATGAGTTGAAATTGTTTTTGTCAGAGTATCCAGACACAACTATGTTAGAGGTGTTGTCACCAGACATAAATGGCATTCTTCGTGGAAAACGAATTCCGACTAGCGAATTTGAGAGTTTCTTTAACGAAGGAGTTAAAAGCCCTGGATCAGTTAGTTTATGTAATAGCCTTGGTGAATTTTCCGATGATGTTGATATGGGCGGTTTTGAAGGTGATCCAGATAATTTAATGCAACCTCTGGCTAACACAATTGCTCCGATTAGCTGGTTGAAATCCGATACTGCGCAGATACTATCTTCGTTTGCTAACCTTGATGGTTCTCCCGCTATGTTCGATCCTCGTAACGTCCTAATTAAAGCTCTATCACCACTATATAAATTGGGTTTGAAGGCAATTGTTGCTACTGAACTTGAATTTTATTTAATAGAAGATAGTGATCAAGAAGTGCCAAAGCGGAAGTTGGCAAATATTCCGGGCACCAGTCTTTCACAAACTGGTATCCAGTACGCGATGCCAGAAAACCTATGGGATCATGATGATTTTTTAGAAGATGTGCGAAAAACATGTATTGAACAAAATGTGCCAATGACGACTGTAGTCTCCGAATTTTCTCAGGGGCAGTATGAAATAAATCTTCATCATGTCGATGATCCAGTTGTTGCTTGTGATCATGCAGTTTTATTGAAGCGAATTGTTAAGGGTGTAGCGCGGCAACACGATATGTCGGCTTGTTTCATGGCAAAACCGTTCACAGGTATTCCTGGTTGTGGCCTGCACATTCATTTCAGCGCCTATGATCGAGACGACGTAAATATATTTGCCGATTCCGGTTTTTTGAAAAAAACACCAGCAATCTCAGCCGCCCTGCGTCATGCTGTTGGTGGTTTGGCTGTTACGATGGAAGAGGCCATGCCTATATTTGCTCCCAATGCTAATTCCTATCGCAGACTGATACCAGGTAACTATGCGCCTCTAACCCCAAATTGGGGCTATAACCACCGGGATGTGTCTNTAAGAATTCCCGTTTCTNATCTAAATAATTACCGTGTAGAACATAGAGTAGCCGGAGCGGATGCTAATCCTTATTTAGTTATGGCAGCGATAGCAGCGGGCATTCATCATGGTATAACGCAAAAAGTTGATCCAGGAAAGATGATTCCCGAAGGGTATGAAATTGAAGATGAAGTAATTACCCTGCCAAGGTTGTGGTCTATCGCTCTAGATAAATTTGACGCAGGCTCAGTTCTTCCAAAATACCTAGGTGAAGACTATTGCAAGTTATTCAGCAGGATGCGTCGAAGCGAATGTGATGACTTTTTAGAACAAGTATCAAATGTTGATTATGAGTGGTATCTACGTTCNGTTTAAGTATATAAAACTACCCTAAATAGCTGAATAATAGGGACCTGCACGCAGTTGAGCCTGATCTGGCGAAATTTATTGAATAGTTGTTTAAAACACTATACGATCATTTAATTACTTTGGATTGAGTAAAATAACATCCCATTCACTGATACGAGTTTTCTGCCGTGAAATTTATCGCGACTGATGTCACTGATTCACCAGCCAAATTGGCTGAAATGGTAACGGAGCAATTAAAAAAGCCGGGTTTTGCTATAGATCCGTACTTTTATCGCTCTCATGTCACCTATCAGTGGGAATTGGAACAAGTTATTTATAAGAGCTGGATTTATGCAGGCCACGTTAGCCAAATTCCGAATAAAGGCGACTACTTTTTGTTCGAGATCGGCGAGGATTCTGTCATCGTGAGTCGAGATGGTAATGGTATTGTTTGTGCCTTGCATAATATCTGTAGGCATCGAGGGGCTCGAGTTTGTAAAGAGAAGAACGGTAATAGTAAAAGTTTTGTGTGTCCTTATCATGGTTGGGTTTATGACACAGGTGGAGCCCTAAAACTTGCCAGAGACATGGAATCTTTAGAAGGATTTTCCCGTGAAGATTATGGGCTTAAAAAAGTCCGGCTAGAAGTTTTTGAAGGTATGATTTTTATCAATTGTGATAGCGAAGCTGCAGATTTTCGGGCGCCGCTAGAGAAAATGAAAGTTCAGCTTGGGGCCTATGATCTGGAAAGCGCGAAAATCGCCGAGAGCAAAATTTATGAGATTGATGCTAACTGGAAGCTGTGTTTGGAAAATTATCTGGAATGTTATCACTGTGCTACTTCGCATCGAAGTTATGCAAAACTTCANACGCTGAAAGAACTGGAACATAAAGTCAAATCGATNAATGCGGCTATGTTGGCGAGGGCTGAAAAAGTTACTGGTGTCGCAGGTATTGGGCATGATTTTTATGACTATTATGATCAAGCCTCCGGATTTGGTGCCTGCTCTTACCATAGCCGCTATGCCTTGTATGATGGCTATAAAACTGGCAGTGAAGATGGTAACCCCGTTGCACCTCTTATGGGGAANATGCGNGGATATGATGGGGGGGCAGGCGATTTCCAAATGGGACCCTTAACTTTCATGTTGAATTATCCTGATCATTGNGTGCTGTATCGGTTTATAGCCAGGGGAATAACTAAAACGGACATGGAACTTGTCTGGTTTGTTAATGGCAATGCAGTAGAGGGAGAGGATTACGAAAAGGAAAAGATAACGTGGTTATGGCATCAAACGAGTTTAGAGGATGAAAAGATAATCACTCAAAACAGCGAAGGTGTAAATTCCCATTTCTTTACGCCAGGGCCCTATCACCCGGAGCATGAAGAAACTTGTATGAAATTTATTAAATGGTACCTCAAAGCATTGCGCAGAGCTGCTAGTTAGAAATTTGAAATTATGTTTTTAAAAAAGACGATTGAAACAAGCGAACACGCCGAATCCTATTACGCGGCTTCTGGCAGTTGGCAAACTGATTATCCTGAACTTGAGGGAGAGTTGAGCGTAGACGTGGTCATTATTGGAGGTGGATTTAGTGGCGTATCGACTGCGGTGGAGCTTTGCGAGAAAGGTTATAAGGTGGCTCTCGTGGAGGCCAACAGAATTAGTTGGGGCGCTAGTGGTCGCAATGGTGGACAGTTAATCGGAGGTATGGGACACAACCCAGATTCGTTTATACGAACTATAGGTAGAGATGGCGTAGAAGCTATTTATCAAATGGGTGATGAAGGAGTTGATATAGTCAAAGAGCGTATCGAAAAGTATGGCATTGATTGTGATCTAAAGTGGGGTTACTGCGAAGCGGGATTAAGACCAAGGCATCTTCGAGCCTATAAAAAATGGGCAGATGAGGATGAAGATATTCAACTGTTAGACAAATCCCAGCTCGGAGAATTTATAAATTCAGATTTATATCTAGGCGGTTACTACAAAAGCAATTGGGGGCATTTGCACCCCTTAAATCTGTGTCTCGGTGAAGCAAAAGCTGCTGAAAATATGGGCGCCAGAATATTTGAACAATCAACTGTAAAGAAAATAACTTACGGGAATAATCCAGCCGTATACACGGAAAAAGGGACAGTAAAAGCTAACTATGTAGTGGTCTGCGGCAATGCATATCTAGGAAATCTTGTACCTCATTTGGATGCCCGAGTTTTACCCGCAACAAGCTGTATTATTGCGACTGAGCCCTTAACCGACGAACAAATTGATCAGTCGCTTCGAAAAGATGTTGCGGTATGTGATTCAAGAACTGCTTTGGACTATTATCGTCTCTCGGCTGACAAGCGCATGCTATTCGGTGGGCTGTCAAACTACACCGGACTGGAACCCTCGAATGTTGTTGCAATCATGCGCGCTAAAATGGAAAAAGTTTTTCCAGTCCTGGCCAATGCGTGCATTGAGTATAAATGGAGCGGCCAGATGGCGGTCATTTTTCGAAGAATGCCAGTCATGGGTCAGCTCGAAGGCAATGTACTCTATGTGGGGGGCTACTCTGGTCATGGAGTAGCGCCAACTCATATTATGGGGCGCGTGCTCGCAGAAGCCGTCGCAGGCAATCGCAAGCGATTCGACATCATGTCTAAAATATCTCATTTCCCCTGGCCCGGGGGAAAACTGCTGCGTCGTCCGGCCATGGCTGCCGGCATGATGTTCTATAAGTTAATCGATATGTTCTAGATTAGCTTTTGGTGATGCGCATGAGTAAGAACGTGAATAGAGAGGTACTGATTTTTCTCCATATGGATGATAAGCATCCAGGCTTTATTGCTAATTTTTTGCAGCAAGCGAATATTCAGTTTCGAATTATCAGAAGCTATAAAAAGGAAACTATCCCGCCCTTTGATAATTCGATGATGGGGTTGGTTTTCATGGGAGGGATCATGAGCGCCAATGATGAAATAGGNTGGATTAAGGATGAGATCNAACTTATTGGCCAAGCACTCGAACATAATGTCCCNATACTAGGCCATTGTTTAGGAGGACAACTGATTAGTAAAGCGCTTGGTGAGGCTGTTAGTAAAAATCCTGAGGCAGAAATAGGATGGCACGATTGCTACCGAACCAAACCGAAAATAGAGAATGGGTGGCTCGATGGAATAAAGGATCCTTTTACTATGTTTCATTGGCACTATGAAAGTTTTTCCGTTCCGATGGATGCTGAGCCCTTGTTTTCTTCGGTGCATTGTAAAAATCAGGCTTATAGCTATGGAAATAATGTGCTCGCTATGCAGTGCCATGTAGAGATGACATTGCCACTTATTTCTGACTGGATAAACAGTTGGAAAGACGATCTGACCATTGAAAGTGCCAGTCAACAAAGTTATACACAGATTAGTGAAGATCTTGAAAGAAAAGTGTCTGAACTAAACCTTGTAGCGAGTAGTTTGTACACTCGATGGGTGTCAACTTTAACTATCTAAGTATTTGAAAGACTAAAACGTGAAAAGCGAAGATTATCGAAATAAATATAATAGCCATTTAATACACCCTTGGAGTGACTTTTCATTTTTAGGTAAAGATGATTCTTCCACTGTTATTGTAAAAGGAGAAGGTGTCTATATTTACGATGCGGAAGGTAATAAGTTACTCGATGGGCCCGCCGGGATGTGGTGTATGCAAACTGGTTATGGNCGAAAGGAAATTGCTGATGCAGTAGCGGCTCAAATTATGGAATTAGGTTATGCCTGCTCCTTCAGTGTGATAAACAATAAGGAAGTAGAACTGGCAGAGCGNATTGCCGCCCATACACCTGGTGATTTAAATCGCATTTTTTTCACAACTGGAGGTTCAACGGCTGTTGACTCAGCCCTGCGACTTTGTCAGTTGGCCAATAACATAAAAGGCCNGTCCTGCCGCAAGCACATTATCACAAGAGACAAAGCCTATCATGGAAGTACCTTCCTGGCTGCATCAGTAACCGGAAAGGAGCGCGATAAGTCTGCCATGGACACAATACAGGATAATATTCACTTTTTAACAGCACCTTGCCATTTCTATCATTCTGAGTTTGCTAGCGAAGAAGAATTTTGTGATTTCCTTGTTGAAGAGTTGGAAAGTAAAATTCAGGAAATAGGACCAGAGAATATTATGTGTTTTATTGCTGAGCCAATTCTTGCTAGTGGAGGAGTGATTGTTCCACCAAAGAACTATAACTACCGCTGTTGGCNAATAGTGACAAAGNATGACATCACTTATATCGCGGATGAAGTGGTAACAGGCTTCGGCCGCCTGGGACATTGGTTCTCTTCAGAAAATGAATTTGGCATTATTCCGGATATTATAATTTTTGCGAAAGGAGTTACTTCAGGCTACATGCCTTTGGGTGGGTATGCTGTATCAGATAAATTTCTTGATGGTTTTGTCGGTGAAAACGCCGATGGTTGCTCCTATCTAAATGGCTATACTTGGTCTGGGAATCCGGTAGCTTGTGCTGCAGGACTGGCGAGTTGGGACATTATTGAAAATGAGGGTCTATTGAAGCATGTTAAGGAAATAGCTCCTTATTTNCAGCAGCAGTTACGCACGCTGAAGGATATTCCACTTGTAGGAGATGTACGTGGAGCCGGGTTAATGGCTGCGGTTGAGATGACCTCTAAGGCCGATAATGAAACAGAACTGCTAGAGAAAGATTTTGCAGTTGGGGAAATGGTAGATGCTTATTGCCAGCAATTTGGTTTGGTAGTGAGACCATTTATTAATATTTGTATCATCTCGCCACCTTTAATAATAACCAAACCTCAAATNGATGACNTGGTANGTATTATGCGCAAGGGTCTCGAGTTAACGCTTGCTGATCTACGTAGTCAAGGTGTCTGCGTGAATTAGTATTTGGGCTAACTGAATGATCTAGCCCTCAATTTGTAGCAATGAAATTACTGTTGCTGTACTTCATCACAAAAAGGATTAGTTATGTCCGACAACGATGTTTTAGACAGCCACTCAATGTTTTCAAATGCATTCAGTTATCTGGGCCTTCCTTTNTCTCGGGAATGTACAAACATCGATTTGGCAGTACTAGGTATTCCCTACGATTTAGGTACCACCGGTCGAGCTGGTACCCGTCATGGACCTCAAGGCATTCGATTGGCCTCTGCTAATTTGCGTTGGGAAGAAAGAAGATGGCCATGGACTTTTGATGCCTTTAAAAAGATTGCAATTGTGGATTACGGAGATCTCGANTTTACGCCNGGCGAAACACTTCCAATGATTAATACCGTCATTGAGCATGTCGGAAAAATTCAGGCNCAAGCGGCCCGAACGTTAGCGTTTGGAGGCGACCATTTTGTAACTCTGCCATTATTGAGAGCTGTGCATCAACATCATGGGACTTTAGCGCTTATCCATTTTGATGCGCATACAGATAGTTACAAAGAAAGTANCGAGTATAATCATGGGTGTATGTTTTATCATGCTCCGAAAGAAGGTCTTATAGACCCTAAGCACTCAATTCAGATTGGCATNCGNACGGAATATGATATTGAAGATCATGAATTCGAAGTCATTAGTGCGGAGGTAGCTAATGATTGGTCAGCTGCAGATATTGTGTCGGCAATAAAGCAGAGAGTTGGAACCATGCCGGTGTATCTCACTTTTGATATTGACTGTCTTGATCCCGCCTATGCGCCAGGCACAGGNACGCCTGTTGTTGGTGGGATGAGCACAGACAAGGCTCTAAAGATCATCCGAGGCCTTGAAAAGNTGAATATTGTAGGTGCTGATATTGTTGAAGTGGCGCCTAGCTACGATTATGCGGAGATCACTTCGTTGGCTGCAGCGACGATTGGACTGGATTTAATTTATGTAATGGCGGCGGCCGAACTCAATTAACGAAGAATCTCGATGGAGCAACAAAATTAATCACACCCGGCTCTTCAATTGGTGCCTTGCATGAAACTAATTGTGCAATGTCCTCCGAGTAGTAAAAGATTCAGGCTTTTTACGGAAACCTATAGGCCCTTACAAAATCAATATGCCTTCGCTTGTAATCTTAGGGCTTTTGAATAAATTGGGACGGTTCGAAAAACATCAATTCTAGAGCAACT
>NZNL01000036.1 GCA_002694855.1 Gammaproteobacteria bacterium | reverse complement strand
ATAGGGAACCAGCTTTGGATCAGTTGCGGCGAGGCCAGCAGCCACTCCGCTGGTAGTCCCCATCAATCCTCCGAACACCATGGCAGACTGTGGGTTATCCAAGCCGATATGTCGTGCAACTAGAGGTGTACCAATCATCACTAAGATTGATTTCACTAGGCCTGCCGCGACACTAAGGGTGATAATATCGCCGCTGGCACCTATTGCTTCTCCAGTTACCGGACCGACGATGTAAGTCACAGCCCCAGCACCAATTGTTGTGATCGCAATGGCATCAGTGTAACCAAACATTACTGCGATCATCGCGCCGACAACAAAAGAGACGATTACTCCGGCGAAGATGGATATCACACCGGCTATACCGGCCTTTTTCAATTCGCTCAAATGGACACCAAATGCGGTGGCCACAATGGCGAAATCTCGCATCATGCCGCCACCCATTAAGCCAACGCCTCCTAGCAAGGCGAAGTCTGCAACTCCAGTATTGCCACCAGTCGCCACTCCACCGAAGTAGGCGGCCACCAGGCCCAGAGCAATAGCGATAGCCGAACCGTGTATACGACCTTGGGTTAACTTGTCTGCGAGAAAATAGGAAATCCAGATGGTGGCGCCGACCACCGCGAAGGCCACAATGAGGTTATTACGAACAAAGACTGACGCGACAATATCCATTACCCAGTTCCCTGTTCTTTATCATGGCTTTCCGTAGCCGATGATACGCCGCCGATCCTACTTAGCACCGGTACCAGCGCAAAACTGACGACAACTGCTGCCACCCCTGCCAGCAGGGCCGTAAATCCGCCATCGACCGCTGCTGCTACGTCCTGGCGGGCTGCCATGGCTACTACGATAGGTATATACATAGCGCTCCAGAAGTTAATACCAGTTCCAGCAACCCCTTGAGTGAGCGTCTTGAATTTTTCTGAATTACTAGCAAATACGAGGAACAACATGGCTATACCCACACCCCCAACATTAGCCTCAACATTCAGGGCAACGCCAAGAGCTTCGCCAATTAACATGCCTAGGACTAGGCAAACGGATAGCATGGCTACACCATAAACAATCATTGTTTTTATCCTTCTTTAAAATGCAGTGTTTCGTTATTAGGAGGAAGAAGATTGATGATATGACGGGGGAAGGGCTTAGTGCAATTTACACTAAGCTGTCCTTTATCGAATAATGGTGTAAGTAAGCCATTGTATTGGAGGCTATTTGTTTGACATAACAAGAGGCTTATAGCTTAATTGTGCTCCGGTCCAAGTGGGGTCTGGAGGCTATTCCAGACAGGGGGTTTAGACCGATCTTTACAACTCAATTTATTATGGATTCGAGATGACGAAACTACTCAGGTTGCTAGCTTTAACCGTGTTAGCTGGACTACTGCCAACTACCATGGGCCTGGCTCAAGGCGTAACTACCGAAATTCTGGAAAACGCCCAGAATTATTCAGATCGTTGGGTAAGTTATGGTAAGAATTATGGTGCTTGGCGTTATATGCCTGACGACCAGATCAATCGTGAAACCGTGGCCAATCTGCGCCCGGTCTGGATCAAACAGACAGGTGTTACCGGTGGCGCGTTCGAGGTAACTGCTCTCGTGAACGATGGGCGCATGTATCTCACAACAGCAAATAGTCACTTGATCGTAGTGGACCCTTTAAGCGGTACTGAATTGTGGCGTTACGATCACGAATTCGAAAATGTCGATCTCTGTTGCGGTCCCCATAACCGTGGAGTTGCGCTTTACGAAGACAAGGTATTCTGGGGCACGCTTGATGCTCACCTGCTGGCTTTTGATGCGGCTACTGGTATCCAGCTTTGGGATGCGGAAGTGGGCGACCATCGTGAATCTTTCTCCGTAACAGGAGCGCCACTCGTCGTCAAGGACATGGTGTTAATTGGAGTTGGGGGCGGTGAGTTCGGCATTCGCGGGTACATTGATGCTTATGACGTAAATACGGGCGAATTACGCTGGCGCTTCTATACAACAGCGGGTCCTGAGGACCCTAACAATGCCACTTGGGAAGGAGACTCTTGGCAAACTGGAGGCGGGCCAACGTGGGTTACGGGGACTTACGATTCTGAATTGAACTTGGTGTTCTGGGGAACAGGTAATCCCTGGCCAGACATCAACAATGCCGTTCGCCGCGGAGATAATCTTTATACCAATTCCGTTGTTGCGCTGAATGCTGATGTCGGCGAACTAGTGTGGTATCACCAAACCTCACCGCGAGATGAATTTGATCACGATTCCACTTCTGAGCCGATGATTATCGATGAAATTTTTGAAGGCGAACTTCGTAAAATGATTGTTCACGTCTCGCGAAATGGACATGTCTATGCAATGGATCGTGAGACGGGTGACTTTCTTTGGGCAGGTGAATATACCCGCGTAAACTGGGCTTTGCGCGACGAAAGTGGTAAACCCGTGCTCAAGGAAGAACTCTATAACCCTGCAAGTACAGTTGTGTTTCCCGGTATATTCGGAGGCAAAAATTGGCCACCGGCTTCCTACAGTCCTGACACGCACATGTTATATATACCCACCACCGAGTGGGGTACCACTTTTATTCGTCGGGAAGGAGAAGGTAGGCCTGGCACAATGTACTTAGGAGGTATTCCACGTTTCGAGCCTTCAGGTACCGGATACCTAGTCGCATTCAATATGCTAACCGGTGAAATAGAGTGGCAAGAGGAAACGCCCGGAAACTTTAACTGGGCTGGCACACTAACAACCGGTGGGGGCTTGGTTTTCTCTGGAGCAGCTGATGGTTACTTGCGTGCTTATAACGACGAAACGGGCGAAGTGCTCTGGGAATTCCAGACTGGTAGTGGTCTCTACGCACCGCCAACCAGTTTCACGATCGATGGCGTGCAATACATTGGAATAGCTTCGGGTACTAGGAATCCAGTCACCCGGGCCGGGGTAGCTACAGGTATTGCACCAGGAAATTATATTCTATTCAGCTTGTAACACGTCCTATGGGGATTGATTCAGTGCTATTGAGGAGTATTGCAACAGTGTCCGTCGGCATGCTTTCCATGTTTGCGAATGCTGGTGTTGGTGAAGGGCAGGAACTTTATGACGCCTATTGCCAGATATGCCACGGTGGCGTCGGTGAAGGCCAGACCATGGGCAAACCGCTAACGGATACAGTAGCTAATCGATTGACTGATGAGGAGTTGATCGCAGTAATTACTGATGGACGGGAAGGTACTGGTATGACTGCCTGGCGAAGCTCATTCACAGAAACAGAGATCTTCGATATTGCAACCTATGTCAGAATTCTGCAGGGTAAGGACGGTATAAATCTGGCTTATGACAAAGCAGTTCCCAGCGATGACAAAGAGGTGCTAGCCGGTGAATCGCTCTTCACCGGAAAGGCCGGGTGTGTCACATGCCATTCTTACAACGATCAGGGGGGGATTGTNGGCCCGTCCTTAGATGGTGTTTTTGCCCGATTGGGTGAAAGCGGGTTAAATCGTGCACTGTCCAATCCGTCTGCTTCGATTGTTACCGGGTATGAAGCCAAGGAGGTTGTGATGGAAGACGGAACATTGATTCGGGGGCGATATCGTAATGATTCTGACGTAGCGGTGCAGATTCAGAGCGTAGATGGCCGCCGATGGGTAACTTATTTTAAAGATCGGGTCCAATTATTAAATGATTCTAAGGAATCCCTTATGCCTGACATCTACGCCACGTTCGGTGCAACTGAGCAGAATCAGTTGATGGCATTCCTGAAATCGTTGTGAAGCCTTTGTTCTAGAGGGACAACTGAAAAGTCTCCCGGCCCCCTTTTGACACGAGGCCAAGAAGAGGGCGGGATTCTCAAGGGCCACCTGGACACAGGGAAAATCGAAAGTGCTGNGCCCAAACGTTTGTAATACAACATTAGACCATTATGCTGTGTTACAAACTACAACATACCACTATATATAGTGGATCACAAGCTATTTGCAAGACTCAATTTTAGTCAATTTTTGANACTGTACCGAAGTTTAAAACTGTCATTTTTCATACANTATTTCAATCACATTCTATATAGTAAAGTNNNNACTTTACTATATAGAATGTGATTGCTGAGTTGAATTTTTTAGTTGGAACTTTTTGGCGTGTGATTCGGTCTTTCTAGAGAACCGTCGCCTTNATAAGGTAGTGCTACAGTTCTCGTACCCAGATGTTGCGATAAGACACTACTTGTCCATGGTCTTGCAGAGTGATAGGCATCTTGCCTGTGCAATCTTGGATGCGTTCTTCTTGCGAGTAGGGGCCACATCGGGCCTTGTATTCTGGTTGCGGTGTGAAGGTAGTTCCCTGTAATTCGACATTATTTTGCACTAACACACCGTTGTGCAGAACAGTAAGGTAGGCTGGTGATTTGAGTTTTCCCTTCTCCCACACAGGAGCTGTGAAAACAATATCAAACACTTGCCACTCGCCAGGGGGTTTCGTGACATTGACCAAAGGCGGTTGTTGCAAATAGATAGCGGCTGCCTGACCATTTACGTAGGTGTCGTTATCCCAGCTNTCCAGGATCTGTAATTCAAATAGGGAATGAAGGAACACACCNCTGTTGCCACGACCCTGTCCACTACTCCGGATGACATCTGTTGGGCGCCATTCGATGTGCAGTTGTGTATTACCAAACGCTTGCTTGGTCTTTATAGTGCCGACGTCTCGATCCACTGTAATCGNGCCATCTGCTATATGCCAGCGCGCNGGGCCATCGTCTGCAGTGCGATTCCAGGCATCTANGTTGCTACCGTCGAATAAGATGATCGCATCGGAAGGAGGCGAACCGGTTTCTGAAGGNGCGACTCGAACTGGCACCGGTTCATAAATTGCACGATCTTGGCCAAGCGCAATCAGATGAGGCATTAACAANGCAATAAGCAGTAACTTCTTCATTGAGATGATCTCCAAATATTCTTATCAAGTAGTCAGGTTACCGTCGTCATCCCACTCGGCGATAATTTCCTTACGCGATTGGTCCACACATTTTGATATCCACTCGGCATTGTATTCCATGCCGTGTTTCTGTAGGACATAATCCGGTACTCCATCCCAGACATTCGGTGTATTACCNATATAACCTAAATCCTTGAACCCTTGCTCGGTGGTGTAGTATCCAGTCATGGTGAAGTTNCGCATNANGGAGAAGAAACTGATGCCGGGTTGTAACGTGGAATTTCCCTGNTCCGGAGGATAGGCGATCTCATCGCATATACTTAACCGCTGGTCCTCGGTAATGTTAATGAAGTTACCTCCAAAANTTTCGATGGCGTAACTGTCCAGCCAGGCAATGCCTCCTCGCACAGGCAGTTTATACTGGTCACGATCCTTAACCATGAACTCCACAAAGTCGGGCAGACCTGCATCCAGGGCGCCACCGTTAGGATGATCATTAGGCAGAATGATGTCGCACAGTATGGCAATGGTAAGCAGTTCATTTTCACGGAAATAGTTTTCCGCAAACAATTCTGCGTCCGTTTGTTTTTCTGCTTCAGTCCGGCCGTAAGAAAAGGATCTGGGCAAGGGAACCCAATTGATATTGCTTGCAGCNCCTAACTTTCCGCTGGAGGAGATAATGCTACCGCTCAACGGGGCTAGGAATAAAGACTTCAAGTATTCTCTTCGGTTCATACTCATCTCTTAAAGATTCCTTTGCATCATTTGTTCNATAATGTATTCCGATTGGCGCCAGGCCAGGGCAAGGATTGTCCAAGTCGGATTTTTATCTGCCTGCGAGACGAACGGGCCGCCATCAGCGATGAACACATTTTTTGCATCATGCAATTGACCAAACGCATTGGTTACNGAGGAAGCAGGGTCGGTTCCCATGCGTGTCGTACCGACCTCATGAATAATCTCACCGGGTTTGGTAAGGCCATAGTCTTGATCGGCGCCCGGTTTATCGCCTAGCAAAACGCCTCCTGAGGCGGTAAGCAGTTCTTCCATGGTGTCTTGCATATGCTTGGCCTGGTTAATTTCGTTCTCGGTCCAATGATAGTCGAAGCGGAGTACAGGGATGCCCCATTCATCGACCACGGTGGGGTCGAGTTCACAACGGTTGTGATATTGAGCNATGCTTTCTCCACGACAGGCGATACTCAGCCTGGAACCGTAGAATTTTCTGATGTCATCTCGTAACTGGTTACCATATCCGCCGACCTGTTTACCTAGGAACTCGTTGTACTGGTTAACGGCGAAGCCAAATCCGTAGGAGGGCATGCTCATGCCGCCTCCAATTTCCAGATGATAACCGCGGGTAAATTCTAGCTTCTCGCCTTGNAGCCACCATGGAGTGTAAACATGCATTCCTCCAACGCCATCTTCGTTATAGATGTCGCGGTCCATAAGATCCGGTAAAAACGCAGCCCGACTGGCACCGGTGGAGTCATGCAAATAACGGCCAACATAATCACTGTTGTTGCCCAACCCGTTCTCGTGTTGTGCACTATTTGAATTGAGTAGGATTCTTGCGGAGCTGCAAGCCGAGGCTGCGAGTACCACACTTCGGCTNTTGAGCTGATATTCCTGATTTTCTTCTTTGTTTACATATGAAACCCCGGTAGCTAGCCCTTCCGCATCGGTGGTTACTTCCCGTACCATGGAATTTGTATAAAGGTCTACCTGACCTCCTTGAAGTACTGGGTAGATAAGTACGGTACTCGAGGAAAAATCAGCATGAATGCCACATGCTCGGCTGCACTGGCCACAGTAGAAACACACACCGCGATCATTATTGATTCGCTTGGTAAGAATAGATTTACGCGCCGGGTAAACCGGCACACCGGATTTCTTGGCACCTTCAATATAGTAGAGCTCATGCAGCCGTGGTTTCGGAGCTGGTAAAAAGAACCCATCGGGGTCATTGTAAAGGCCTTCGTTGCTTCCATAGACACCTACTAGCTTGTCCAGTTTGTCATAGTAGGGTTTGATGTCGTCGTAACCGATGGGCCAGTTATCACCAAGTCCGTCGATGTCCCGGTGCTTGAAATCGATGGGACCAAAACGAAGTGCTATGCGGCCCCAGTGATTAGTGCGGCCTCCAAGCATGCGGCCGCGCCACCACATGAAATCGGTGTTACCCTTCATAGTGTAAGGTTCGCCATCGAGATGCCAGCCACCGATGCACGAGTTATAATCACCGAAGGGTCGGCGCAGGGTGCTGGCGCCACGACGCGGGGACTCCCAGGGATAGCGAAGTTGTGTACGCTGTTCTTCATCAGCCGGGTCGTAATAATCGCCTGCTTCCACCAAAGCNACCCTAAGGCCTGCGTTGGCGAGCNGATGAGTAGCCATTCCGCCACCGGCACCGGAGCCNACTATGATTACATCGTATTCTTGTTGAGGCATCGGNGACTGTTTTCCTAAAANCGGATGTCGTTCAAGGTGTTGTAGCTAAAAGCGATGGAGTTGATGCCATCAGTTGGGTAGTCGTGCTCGATAAAATAGTGCTTGAAGCCGGCGGTGTCGACATGACTAAAAATTTGGGCAAAGTCAATTACACCGCGTCCCACATCCACCATTTCACCTCCGATATTGCGGTCCTTGACGTGCAACATTGGAAATCGATTGGGCAATTGACCAAAGTACGTAACGGGATCATGGCCAGCATTAACGATCCAAAATAGATCCATTTCAAATACAACAAGATCCTCTTGAGTTAAATCAGTCAGATAGTCATAACCGATCTTGCCCTGTTCCTGTGCCTCGAACTCGAAGCTGTGGTTGTGGTAACCCACCTGAATATTAGCTTCTTTGGTTTTCTCTCCAGCGGTGTTAAGTGTGTCTGCATGCCGTTCGTAATGGCTTAGCGAGCGNTCATTACTCGGGAGTGAAGGTACCACTATATATTGTTGCCCGATTGTCGCGGCTGTTTCTATTTCTCGTTCCANGTTTTCGCGGATGGCGTTTAACTGAATATGNGCNGCAGGAGAGACCAGCCCAAAACTATCCANAATCCGTCGAACCTCGACTGGTGTTTTACCATGGTAGCCGGCAAATTCCATTTCCTTGAACCCNAGNTCTGCTAATTGCTCTAATGTGCCTTCAAAATCNTCTGCCATCTCGGCACGGAGTGAATACAATTGAAGACCTATAGTTTGGACTTTTCTATCTTGTGCGAGCGCCAGGCTAGGGCTGCTGGCGATTAGGCCTGTTAGTGCAGCCTTCTTAAGGAAGTCGCGCCGTGTTTGGCGCGGAGATAGGAAGCGTTTGCGCATTATTATTCTCCTAACTTGAAACGGCAGTGTATCGAATCAGGGAAAGTTAGAACAGACCAAAGCTTTGAGGTTGCCAANATAGGGANGGGANAAGGGTTGAATATAGGAAATGGCNCACTAANGCGAAAGNTAATAATGTTTCGCTCAATGTACGCNATCTCTGAATACTAGNCTCTTGTTNTCATATTCATCNGGCAAAAATGGCGATTAGCTGGGTTTAAAGATGTTGCCAGATAGATCCGGCGGCATTGGAGCTGACGGCTTTCTCTACGAACCTAACGCCTTTAACGCCGTCAGTTACATCTGGCACCAGTGTGGTTAATGATTTGCCGGTGCGACTCGCTTCTATCATGTCAGCAATATCTCGGTAGAGATTGGCAAAGCCTTCTAGGAAGCCTTCCGGGTGTCCAGCCGGGATTCGGGTTGCTCTTGCTGCCGTCTCGCCAACAGCAGGTCCACCGCGCGTCAGGATCTGGCGAGTTTCCCGAAGCGGCCTGTATTGCAGATAGTTCGGATCTTCTTGGGCCCATTCCAGCCCTCCCTTGTCGCCAAAAAGCCGAATACGTANTGCATTCTCCTGACCGCTAGCGACCTGACTCGACCACAGCATGCCCTTGGCGCCGTTACTGTAGTGCAATAGGATATTGGCATTGTCATCCAAGCTGCGTCCGGCGACAAANGTGTCAAGATCGGCCAGCAGGGATTTGGCTTCCAGTCCGCTGATGAATTCTGCNAGGTGAAANGCGTGAGTACCGATATCGCCTATGGAACCTCCGGTGCCNGCCCGTGCGGGATCGGTACGCCAAGCGGCTTGTTTCTGGCCTTCGGCTTCAATNTTCGTGGCGAGCCAGTCTTGGGCATACTCGACTTGAATTACACGAATATTTCCCAACTTGCCTGCTGCAACCATTTCCCGCGCATGTCTCACCATCGGGTACCCACTATAGTTGTAGGTAATGGCAAAGATTAGCCCACTTCCTTCCACAATCTTCTCAATTTGTTCCGCGTCTTCAAGGCTTGATGACATCGGCTTATCGCAAATGACATGGATGCCNGCCTCAAGGAAAGCTTTTGCCACTGCACAGTGGAGATGATTGGGCGTGACTATAGCAACGGCTTCAATTCCATGTTTTAGCTTGCCTTCTTTCTTTGCCATTTCCTCGAAACTTGCGTAGNNACGCCTTGGATCGATTCCAAGTTCAGCGGCAGAGTCGGCGGCTCGTTTTGGCTCGCTGCTTAAAGCACCTGCCAAGAGTTCGTAGCGGTCGTCAAGGCGAGCGGCGATGCGATGGATACTTCCTACAAAGGCTCCAATCCCACCACCGACTANTCCCAGCCTGATTTTTTCGCTNCTCATTTAACACCTAGAATGCGTTTATTAGCCNCTTCGTCTGTCCNAGCATTAGCGAAATCGTCGAATGCGTTTTCTGCCACGTGAATGATGTGATCGCAGATAAACTCGGCGCCTTCCCTTGCTCCATCTTCCTGATGTTTCAGGCAGCACTCCCATTCCAGCACTGCCCAGCCATCGAATTCATGTGCGGCGAGCTTGGAGAAGATGCCCTTGAAGTCCACTTGGCCATCCCCGAGGGAGCGGAATCGACCGGCACGATTAATCCAGGATTGATAACCACCATAGACACCCTGCTTGGCAGTAGGATTAAATTCTGCATCCTTTATGTGCACCAGCTTTATCCGATCCCTATACTCATCCATGAAAGCCAGGTAATCGAGCTGCTGTAATACAAAGTGACTGGGATCGAACAGGATATTGCATCGAGCATGATTGTTAACCCGCTCGAGAAACATTTCAAAGGTAATGCCGTCATGTAGGTCTTCACCCGGGTGAATTTCNAAGCCGATATTCACACCAGCATCATCAAACGCATTCAAGATTGGTAACCAACGTTTAGCCAANTCATCGAAGGCAGTTTCCACAAGGCCCGCAGGACGTTGTGGCCAGGGATAAAAATAAGGCCAGGCCAGGGCGCCAGAAAAACTTGCGTGGTTAGTGAGCCCTAGTTGAAGCGAAGCCTTGGCGGCATTGAGCATCTGCTGCGTTGCCCAATCGGTACGTGCCTTCGGATTCCCTCTTACTTCTTTCGCCGCAAAGCCATCGAACAATTCGTCATAAGCCGGATGTACGGCTACTAGTTGGCCCTGCAGGTGGGTGGATAGTTCGGTAATCTCAATATCGTGTTTGGCNAGAGTAGCTTTTACTTCGTCGCAATAATTTTGGCTTTCCGCTGCAAGGGTCAGGTCAAACAGCCGTGTATCCCAGCTGGGAATTTGAACGCCCTTGAACCCAAGCTTGGCTGCCCAAGCTCCGATTTCATCCAGGGACTTGAAAGGAGAATCGTCAGAGGCAAACTGTGCCAGGAAAATTGCGGGACCTTTGATTGTTTTCATATAATTAAAAAGGGCCTTTCCAGATAATAAACTAGCTTTTGCAGAGAGAAGTTATTACAAAAGTCGCCACAATGTAATATTAGCGAGAGTATATTTTCTCAGGGAACATGAATCAGAACAGCTAGATCNCATGATGCGTTATGACAGTTGGTTATAATGGGAGTCGTATTCCCTCTCTTGCCACGTTAAAACCTTCTGAACGAACGAACTGGGCCTGCTCGCTCTCTCTATTCAGCAAGGGATTTGTGTGATTGAAATGGATGAACCAGACCTTATCGCGCTGCTCTGGTGTAAAGTTTCCAAATAACGCCATACTTTCAGTCACGAAAGGATGGGGTATTTGGGACATATCCCGGTTTCCGAGCTCGCCGTCTTTGTAAAAGGTTGCGTCTAGGAGAGCGTAGTCGACCTCCTTTATGAGTTCGGTGATATCAGTATCCCAAATGGACCACTTGTTAATATCCGGAATAAAAATGGCGCTTTTGTTGGGGCCTAATATCCGGTATCCCACAGTCTCGGAATACTCATCACGATGNGGTACGGTAAATGGNATTACANTTATCGTGCCCAATCGTTGTTCGCGTTGGTTCTCAAGTGGCATTAGTTCTATGTTATTCAGTTCTACTAGTTGGCTCCAAGGGCCGTTAGTTTCAAGAAATNATTTAAAGCGAGGCATAGCAAAGACAGGAATAGCAGANGTTCCCATTGCTTCGTGTCCAAAAAACATTAACCCTGTGTAGTGGCCGATGTGAGCGTGAGTAAGGAACACACCAGCCAGGGTGAAAAGCTCGTCGGGAGCCTCTACTTCTAGTTCGTACAGTTGGTCAGGGAGATCGGGAGTGGCCTCGAATAGATACTTGCGAGACGAAGCAGGATCAATCAAAGCGATAGAGGTAGCACTTCGCTTAAGTGAATCATCTTGCCAGCCCGGCAAGCAGTGCGGTGAATAACAACCAGCTTGGGGGTAGCCAGCATCCTGGGCAACGCCGATTATATAGAGATAAGGAGCGTTATTTTCAGCGGCAAATGTGAATGCCGTGATCAGAGGCAGAAACAGAAAAAGAATTCTAGTCATCCAGTTCGTATGCTCAGAGTGGTTATTCGCTAATTGGGTTTCCTACTTTCACGTTACCATCACTGAGAATGGTTGCTCGTAGCCCAGCTTTATGTACGAGTTCCGGTAGCACTGCAGAATGCACGGTCCTTGCGAGCATGGCACAAGGTTCACACAGCTCCATCCCGTGACAAAGGGCTTCCCCAACCTTGAAATTTTTGCCTACCAATTGATTAAGATCAATNCCACTAGTGACGATGTTGCGGCGAAAATCCCTGTATTTCAATTCAGACTGATGGTTAGCGAGAAATACATCCAGTTCCTCTCTTGCGATCAAGGTCACGTGGTTATCGGGAATAGACTTGTTTTGGCTCATCAGCATTCTAGCCATTTCATGGTAGCGATCGCCGACAATGCCCTTGCCGGCTTCGAGACTTGCTTGATCGACCTGTTGTACCGCATTGCTTCTCTGTGGGGCGATATGAATTTCCTCAACTTTTCCCATAATCATCTCTTTTCCGATTAAGTTTCCACAAGTAACGGATCTAGCTCCCCATTATTTGAAATACANCTAGCGATTGAAGAACAATTTCTTCGATGCAAGCAATTTTAGGGTTGATGGTTTTATTCCGACATCAATGCCAATATCGCGCCAGCCGGATCTTGGATCACGCAAAAATTGCTACCGGCGATTCGNTGCGGACCGTTCAGTAACTTGCCGCCAAGTTTTTCACATTTTGCAATACTTTCTTTAATGTTTGCGACACGAACATAGATTAACCATTGGCTGGGCAAGTTTGCATTACTGCCGCGCTCATGGCATATACCAGCGACCGTAGCGTGGGTGCCGGGTAGGTTGATATTGAAGTCGCTGTAACTGCCCATATCGACTTCACTGCTGCTCCATCCTACTACTGCACAATAAAAATCTTTTATCTGGGAAGCTTCGACAACATTGAGATCCATCCACTCGATGCGGCCAATGCTTGGCAGGTTTTCTTTGGGAGCTTCACTCTCATAAATTTTGTCAGTATTTTCAACCATGTCTGATCATCTCATGTAATATTAGTCGGCAACCCATCCAAACTAATCTGATTTTTCTCGTGCCAGTACTCTTCCATATTCCCAGCACCTTTCGCTTCCAGCCACTTGTCCATATTGTCCCGTGNTTGCTTATAATCGTAGAAAGGNACACCGAAGCCACAGGAGGTTTGCGCCAATTCAATAGTAAAGCTCAGATATTGTCTGGCGCTGGGAAAGTTTTCGAATAAAGAGGCCATCNTTTTCCATTCTTTGTCTCGAGGGTGAATGGCTTGGGCTTTTCCATATAGACGCAATATTTTCGGATTGTCATCGAATGCGCAAAACATGATCGTCATGCGATCATTTTGAAGTAAATGTGCTGCGGTTTCATTACCACTGCCCGTGATGTTCAACCACACTATGTGATTCGAATCTATCACACGTAAAGAGTCGTAGCCCTTTGGTGATACGTTTATGGTACCTTTGTCAGAGGCTGTACCCACGAAGAATATTTTCTGATGCCGGATAAATTCTATGAGGTTTTCTGATAGTTTATCGTAGCGTTTCGCCATGGTTTCCTCCTTAGCCAGATTATTGGAAGAGTGAGTCTTATTGATAATTTGGCGTGAGCTCAATCAATAAATTATGCGAACAGCTCTTACCGAGAAACCCGCAGTGTCTTGGCAGACTCAGTCTTGGGACTATCTAACTTAACCAGCTCTTCTTAGGTTTGCACGAGCCTCAATTAGGTAATGCAAATACATAGAGAGCGTTGCCATTGTTAGGATGTCGAACATCCGGAGCAATGACGCGAGGTACTGTACGGGGACTCACTCCACGTGCACCCATAGCTGTAGTAACGGCAAGATATTGTTTACCATTTATAGCGAAGGTTANTGGGTGTCCCTGTACAGAGGTACCNAGTCTTGTTTCCCAGAGAATTTCGCCGTNCCGGGCATCGAAGGCACGAAATCGACGGTCGAGATCGCCAACGAACACTAGATTGCCGGCCGTTGACATTGTTCCGGTCAGGAATGCAGCACGCTGCTCATAACTCCACGTTTGNGTCATCGTGTCGACATTGAATGCGGCGAGCTTCCCCATGTTTCCATTGGAGCCCGGCATCTCAAACCAGCGGCGATTGGCCGCGGTACCGCCAGCACCCTGTACTAATGGTACCTCACGTGCGGCGATTTCCAGACAAGACTGGCTCAGTGGCATGATCAGGTTGGCGGTTGGTTCATGATAAGTCATAGAGTGCCAGTCCTTGCCACCTGCTGTAGAAGGACAAACTGAAATCCATTGATCAATCTGAGCGTTCTGAATATCTTGTCGGTAGGTCACTTCACCTGTGTTTGGATCAATATTAGTGAAGGCNTTTTGAAATACGGTTTCAACGTGGGATACAAAATCGCCACTAACACGATCGTGTTTCCAGAGAATGCCGTGTTTGCCATTCGAAAATACATATTTGTCGTCACCGCGATCGATTAATACCCGTTCAAAGACTTCGTCTAGGTCGAGCGCCTCCGCGGGCACGTGCTGGAAGTGCCAGCCGAGTTCACCATTATCGACGCTGACAGCTACGGTTGAATTTGTAAATAGACCGGCATCGTAGATCGACAATGAGCGGGAAGCCGGCATCCAGGGCTTTTGTTGTGCGGTGCCCCAGTACGTAAGATTCAGTTCAGGATCGTAGCTGCCAGTTATCCAGGTTTCACCGCCGGCGCGGAATAGATCATCAATGTTGCCCCATGTGTCGCCTCCTGGTTCACCCGATTCAGCCACTGTGTTAAACCGCCATTCCAGTTCTCCTGTATCAGCATTATGGGCACTGATAAAGCAGGGATCCTCAATGTAACGTGAACAACCCGCTAGGCCTTGAATTATTTTGCCGTCGGCAACAATAGGCCCGCTAGAATTTTCAAAGCCTTTGCTGTTGTCTGCGATCTGGGTTTCCCAAAGGGGCTCACCGGTGCGCGCATCCAGTGCTATGAGACGGGCATCAGTTGTTGCGTGGATAATCTTGTCGTTGTAGATCGCAATGTTGCGCATGTCCTCACTGTCTGCGGGGCCAGCGTGATGCTCCCAGATCAAGTCTCCGGTCTCTCCATCCAGTGCCTGAATGATGTTGCTGGTGTTTATTAGATAAATAACACCACCATAAACAAGAGGGGAAGG